>QGUQ01000333.1 GCA_003242195.1 Bacillota bacterium
CCCTGCCGCAGCAGGTAGCGGGTCAGGGCGATGTTGCTCATCCCCAGGCCGACGACGGCGACCTCGCGTCCCCGCCACTCGCCGCCCGCCTTTTCCGTCACGGTCATGGGCAACGCCTCCGCGGATCACGCCAGGAGCCGTTCCAGGCGGGCCAGGGCCTCCCGCAGGTCATCGGGAGAGGTGGCGTAGGAGAACCGCAGGTACCCGGGCGCGCCGAAGGCCGTCCCCGGGACGACGGCGATGCGCGCCTCCTCCAGCAGCACCTCGGCCAGGGCCACGTCGTCCTCCACGCGGCGCCCGCCCAGCTGGCGCCCCAGCACGCCCGCCACCGAGCAGAAGACGTAGAAGGCACCGCCCGGCCGCGGGCAGCGGATCCCCGGTAGGCGGTTGAGGCCCTCCACCAGGAGGTCCCGGCGCCGGCGGTACTCCTCCCGCATGGCGGTCACCGCGTCCCGCGGTCCCGTCAGGGCCGCCAGCGCCGCCTTCTGGGCGATGGAGTTGACGGCGGAAGTGGCCTGGGACTGGATGGCCGCGATGGCCTTGGCCAGGGGCCGGGGTGACGCGGACCAGCCGATGCGCCAGCCCGTCATGGCGAAGGCCTTGGACACCCCGTTGATGAGGACGGTCCGCTCCCGGTACTCGGGGCGCAAGGCCGCGATGGAGACGTGCTCGCCCTCGTAGATCAGGTGCTCGTACAGCTCGTCCGTCACCATCCAGAGCCCCGCGTCGGCGCAGACGCCGGCCAGGGCGTCCAGTTCCTCCCGCGAGTAGACGGCACCGGTGGGGTTGTTGGGGCTGTTGATGACGACGGCGCGCGTCCGGGGGCCGATCACCGCCCGCAACTGATCGGCCGTCAGCTTGAAACCCGTTTCCTCGGTCGTCTCCACGATCACCGGCTCGCCGCCCGCCAGCTGCACCATCTCGGGATACGACACCCAGTAGGGAGCCGGGATGATCACCTGGTCGCCGGGGTCGCAGATGGCCATGAAGGTGTTGAACAGGGCGTGCTTGCCGCCGCCGGACACCACGATCTCGTCCCAGTCGTAGTGGACGCCGTTGTCCGCTTCGTGCTTGGCGGCGATGGCCTCCCGCAGTTCCCGGATACCCGCCGCCGGCGTGTAGCGGGTGAAGTCCTGCTCGATGGCCGCGATGCCGGCCTGCTTGATGAAATCGGGGGTGGGAAAGTCGGGCTCCCCGGCGCTGAGGTTGATGACATGCTCGCCGGCGGCCCGAAGCTCCTTCGCCCGGCTGTCGATGGCGATGGTCACCGACGGCCGGATGGCACGGGCGCGCGCTGACAGGTGCATGGCTCTCCCATCCTCTCCCGCGTCACAGTTCCACTTCGAGCCCGGGTTCCGCCAGGGCGGCGCCGGGGAACACCTCCCGGGCCTCCGCCAGCGTCTCCTCGGGATCGTTCTCCGGCAACAGGTGGGTCAGGAGAAGGCGCCGCACGCCGGCCTCCCGGGCGATGCCCGCCGCCTGGCGGGCGGTGAGGTGACCCGGGGCCGACTGCCCGCGACTCTCCAGCAGGCTCGCCTCGATCAGCAGCAGATCCGCCCCCCGGGCCAGCCGCACCAGGTCCGCGGCGGAACGGGGGCCGGTATCGCCGGAATAGACTAGGCTGCGCCCGCCCTGTTCCCAGCGGGAGGCCAGGCAGGGCAGCGGGTGGTCGGTCCACACCCACGACACCTGGAAGCCGGCGATGCGCAGGGGAACGGGTTCCTCCACGTAACGGACGTCGAACACGTCCTTGTAGGGTAGCCTACCCGCCAGGTGGGCCGGCCGTGCCGGGCCGTAGACGGGAAGGGGCCGGTCCCGCCCGTGACCCAGCCGGCGGGCGATGTCGAGGACGTACCGGAGGACGAAGTGATCGCCCACGTGATCGGGGTGATAGTGGGAATAGAACACCGCCGCCAGCTGGGTGGCGTCCACCCGCTGCCGCAACCGCGCCAGGACCCCCGGCCCGCAATCCAGGAGGACCGTCCCCCCGTCCCCGGCCAGCAGGTACCCGGAACAGGCACCGCCGGCGGCCGGATAAGGACCGTCCCGTCCCAGCACGGTGAAGCGCATGGCCTCCCCTCCCCGGCGCAACCTGCGATCAGGTTTCTAGGTTTCCGTGGCCGAGGGGGGAATCCTCCCTTCCTCCCGAGCCTCCTTCACCAGGCGCTGCATGTACCCGCCGAGGCGGCCGCTCTCCAGGGAGGTAAGGGCACCCCAGCCCTCCTGCTCCACCTTGGCCCACAGGCCCAGGTCCTTGGCCGCCTGGACCTTGAAGGGATACAGGGGGTCGTCCTCCGGGTTGGGCTGGGTGACCCGCCGCCCGCCGCGGCGGCCCACGCCGCCCCGATGCCCGCGCTTGCGCCGGCGGCGCGAGGTGGCGGTGGGCGGCAGCATCACGGCGTCCCAGGGCGAGGCGGCCACGCCCGTCGCCAGGACGGAGGTCTCGCCCGCCATGGCGACGTCTTCCGCCCCTTCGGCTTCCGGGCCCGCCACGACCTGCTCCGGCGGCACGTCCCCGCCGCCGGCCACCGCCGCCTCCGGCTGCCCGCCGCCCTTGCGCCGCGCCCGCGATGGCTCGGCCATGGTGTCCACCTCCGGACTTGGTCTGTCCGGAGACATAGTCTGCCCGCAGCGGGCGCCTTCCACCAATGGGACCAGCGGGCCGGCGGGGCCAGGGGCGCGTAGCGGGCGCGCGCCGGGGCACCGCAGGCGCCGGTCCTGAAGGGGCGTCAATCCGAGGCGTCAACCCGCCGCCCGGCGGACCCGGGTGGCTTCCGGCCCCCAGGGCCCGAAGACCACGTAGTAACTCACCCGTTCCCCCGCCACCAGGGGCAGCTCCGGCTCGGCCAGCGACTCGGCGAAGACCCACAGGTCCTGCCCGCCGGCCTGGCCGATGACGCCCACCCCCAGGGC
>QGUQ01000334.1 GCA_003242195.1 Bacillota bacterium
CCCCCGGGGGCCCCGCGGGCCGCCCCCGCCGGTCCATGACGAGCCCCCCGGCAACGGTCCCCGGGCCCAAAACGGCGGTGGACGCCGAGCGGCCGGGGTCCTCAGCCGGCCACCGGCTCCCGGGTTGCATCGCGCGCAGCGGTCCCCTCCCGGAGAGGAACCAGCTCGCAGATGGCGTTGTAATCCGGCTCGCCACAGTAGGGGTCGCAGATGCCCATGGGGATCAGCACGTTGCCCTCGGGCCAGTGGACCTGAAGATTGCCCGGCCGGATCCGACTCACACGCACCCGGCCGCGGAACTCGCCGTGGTCCGACCGCAGCAGGACCGGATCCCCTTCCCGCAGGCCCAGTCGCTCCGCATCATCCTTGGAGATGAACACATCATCCCGCCGCGAGCCCGTCAGCGGGTCGTAGTCGTCCCAAACCATGCTGTTGAACTGTTTGCCGCGCCGCGTGCCCACCAGGAACTTGCCTTCGGGGATCTCCCGCTCGGGAATGCGGGCCACCTGGAAATGGGCCTTGCCGTCCGGGGTGTTGAACCGGTGGCCGGCGCAGAGCAGCGGCCCGCCCCACTGGAACTGATCCCCCTTCTGCCGGAGGTGCTGGATGCCGTCGTACAGGGGGATGGTGCGGGCGATGTCCTCCCGGATCTGATGGGTGTTGTGATAGTGGATCAGGTGCGCCCGGTCCGGGTCGACCCGCTCCGCGATGCGAACGGGGATCTCCCACTCCGGCCTGGCCTCGCCGATGCGGCGGCCGGGGATCTCGGGGCTGAAGATCACCCGCCGTTCCGTCGTGGTCTGGGTGACGCCGCCCGGCGTCTCGTACCGTGTGGCGGCCGGGAGGATGACGTTCACGTCGGCCGGCTCGAGGAGCATCATGGGGTTGATGACGATGTCCTGGAACACCCGTACCGGTACCCTCTCCAGGGCGGCCCGAACGTAGGCGGGGTCGGGCAGGGTCTCGAGGAAGTTGCCGCCGGCGGAATAGAGGACGTCGATCTCCCCGCGGTACATGGCGTCGATGGCGGCCGTCGCCGTCAGCCCCGGGCGGCCCGGCACTTCGAAACCCCAAATCTCGCGCAGGGCGGCCATCGTCGCCGGGTCGCCCACCGGGCGCCCTATGCCGTACGTATCGGGCACGGCCCCCATCTCCGCCCCGCCCTGGACCCCCGAATGGCCACGGATGGGCATGAGCCCGCAATGGGGCCGGCCGACCCGGCCCAGCGCCAGGGCCAGGTTGATGATGGCCAGCACATTGTGGGTGCCGTGCCGGTGCTGGGTGACGCCCATGCTCCAGACGGTAATGGAGGTGCTCACCGAGGCGTAGAGATCGGCAAAGCGGCGCATCTCCGCCTCGCTGGCGCCTGCGGACTTCTCCAGCTCCGCCCATGACAGCCCCTGGACGTAGTCCATGACCTCCTCGAACCCCGTGGTATGCCGGCCGATGAACTCGCGGTCCAACTGGTTCGTCTCGATCAGGTGCTTGAGGGCACCGCTGAAGAAGGCGGCGTCGCCCCCGTGGGAGACCTGGAAGAAGTCGTCCATGATCCGGGTACCGAAGAGGGCGCTCTCCAGGCTGGAGGGCACCCAGTACCGCTCCAGGCCTTCCTCCTTGTACGGGTTGACCACCACCACGCGGGTTCCGGCCTTCTTCGCCTCGTACAGGTACTTGGTGGTCACGGGCTGGTTGTTGGCCAAATTGGTACCCACCAGCACGATCAGGTCGCAGCCGATCCAGTCCCTGTAGGACACCGTCGTGGCGCCGTAGCCGATGGCCTTGCCCAGGGCCACCGTGCTGGGGGCGTGACAGATGCGGGCGGCGTTGTCCACGTTGTTGGTACCGAGGAAGCGGGCCACCTTCTGGAAGGCGAAGTAGGCTTCGTTGGGCATGCCGCGGGAGGTCATGTAGAAGTAGAGCCGGTCCGGGTCCCTGCGGATCGTGTCCCGGATCCGGGCCGCAACGAGGTCCATGGCCTCGTCCCAGGAGACGCGGCGATAGCCCGTGTCGCCCTTGCGCCACACCATGGGGTAGGGCAGCCGCCCCATCTCCCGCAATTCCTTGCTCGTCTTACCTCGCAGGGACGCCGGTTCCTCCAGCCACCGGTGGTCGACGGCCGGCATGGTGTTCAGCCGCAGCATCTTCAGGCGAATGGTGCAGAGATGGATGCCGTCGATGGTCCAGTCGCGCAGGCCCGAAGTGCCCAGGGAGCAGCCGTCGCAGCAGCCGTCCCGCAGGATGCGCCACGCGTATCCCAGTTGATCGCGGTTTTCCCAGGCCGCCTTGACGATCTCCTTGTAGTGGTTCGGCTTGACCTGCCCGATCCCATAGGGCGACAGGCCCGCCCAGTGCCGGCGATCGAACCCGCGCCGCCTTTCCGCGCGCCCTTCCCCTGGCACGTGCCACCCCTCCTCCGCGACCCATCCCGGGTCGCCTTCATCATCCCCCGTTCCCGCCTGCCCGGGCGGGCCCGTGTCCCCCCGCGGCCGGGCCGCCCGGCAGCCGTTCCAGCAACCGCGATGCCAGGTCATCCAGCAGGCGCTCCAACTCGCCGTCGTCGCAGCCTTCCGGCACCCAGGCGATCACCTCCCCCGTCAGCGGTTCCGCCTTGGGCCTCCCGACGACGATCTTCGGCAGGTCGGATTGCGTGAAACCTTCCACCAGCACGAGATCCGGCCCGTGTCCCCCGCGGGCCCGGCAGGCCTTCACAACCAGCGCCAGCCAGTCCCGCCAGGAGACGGCCCCTTCCCTGCTGGGCAGGCGGGGAAAGAGCACAGCCCCTTCTCCCGGGCCAGCCAAGCCCACCACCACGGCTCCGGCGACCGCCAGCCGCTCGCTGTCGGTCCCGGGGCGGTCCAGGTCGAAGCCGTGTGCCGCATGCTTGAGGGCAGCCACGCGGACCCCC
>QGUQ01000027.1 GCA_003242195.1 Bacillota bacterium
CGTCGCCACCCAGGTGAAGCCGGGTGAGGAAAAGGTCTTCACGTGGAAGGCGCTCAATCCCGGCGTCTACGTCTACCACTGCGCCTCGCCGCACATCCCCAGCCACATCGCCAACGGGATGTACGGACTGATCGTGGTCGAGCCCGAGGGTGGGCTGGCGCCGGTGGACAAGGAGTTCTACATCGTCCAGGGAGAGATCTACGCCGACCTGAAGGCTGGCAAGAAGGGCCACGCCAAGTTCGACTACGAGGCCATGCTGGATGAGGAGCCCAGCTACGTGGTCTTCAACGGCACGGCCAATCACTGGGTCGGCGAGCGCGCCCTCAAGGCCAAGGTGGGAGACCGCATCCGCATCTTCGTCGGCAACGGCGGCCCCAACCTGATCTCGTCCTTCCACGTGATCGGTGAGGTGTTCGACAAGGTCCACGACCAGGGCGCCAGCGAGGCGGTCAGCAACGTGCAGACGACGCTGATCCCCGCGGGCGGTGCCGCCTGGGTGGAGTTCACGGTCGACGTGCCGGGCACCTACACGCTGGTGGACCACTCCCTGAGCCGGTCCATCGACAAGGGCGCGCTGGCCCAGATCGTGGTCGAGGGCACGCCGAACCCGGAGATCTTCGACGCGCCGGAGATCTCGGCAGACGGCCACTGAGCGGCGCTGTAATACGCAGCCCATCGTGACGGGCGGGACCCTTGCTGGCGGTCGCGGCGCACGCAGCGGGGCAGCGGAGCCCCCGCGTGCGCCGCACACTTCGGGCCGGGCGCGCGACGCGCCCGGCCGTGCCCGTTGCGGGGCGCGGGACCCGCGGCGCGCGCCATGAGCGGCGTGCCTGCGTGGGCGAGGGTGCGCCCGCCAGACCGTGAGACGACCGCGAGCCTCGACGTGAAGCACGTGTCTTTGTCTTATCGGTGCCTCCAGAGACGAGAGGAGGTCCGTAACTTGCCACAGGATCCTGCCCGCGAAATGCGCCCCCAACCGTCCTCGTCCGGCGACGGTACCTCGCCGTTCAACTACGACCGCTCACCGGTGGTGACCATCTGGGAGGTGACCCGCGCCTGTGACCTGGTGTGCCGGCACTGCCGCGCCTCGGCCGAGCCGCACCGGCACCCGCTGGAGTTGACCACGGAAGAGGCCGAGTCCCTGATCGACCAGGCGGCGGAACTGGGCACGCGGCTGTTCGTCTTCACCGGCGGCGACCCGCTGAAGCGGCCCGACCTGTACCAACTCATCCGGCGCGCCGCCGACCGCCGCCTGCACCCGTCGGTGACGCCCAGCGCCACACCGCTGCTGACGCGCGACAACATCCTGCGCATGGCCGAGGCCGGGGCAGAGGCCGTCGCCCTCAGCCTGGACGGTGACGAGGCCGAGCTACACGATGCCTTTCGCGGCTGGGAGGGCTCCTTCCGGCGGACGCTGGAGGCGGCGGGCTACGTCCGGGAGGCCGGCCTGCGCCTGCAGATCAACACCACGGTGACCCGCCTGAACTGGGGCCGGCTGGACCGCATTGCGCGGCGGGTGGAGGAACTGGGGGCGCGGCGCTGGAGCGTCTTCTTCCTGGTGCCCACCGGCCGCGGGGCCGTCCTCCAGCCCTTGAGCGCCGAGGAACACGAGCAGGTGTACCACTGGCTGGCCGACCTGCAGCCGCGCGTGCCCTTCGCCATCAAGACCACCGAGGCGCCGGCCTACCGGCGCGTCCTGGCCCAGCGGGGCGCCCCGCCGCGGGCGGCCATCGGGGACGGCAAGGGCTTCTGCTTCATCTCCCACATCGGCGAGGTGTATCCCAGCGGCTTCCTACCCGTGTCGGCGGGCAACGTGCGGCGCGCGTCCCTGATCGAGCTGTACCGGGAGAGCCCCCTCTTCCGCGCCCTGCGCGATCCGGCGCGCCTCAAGGGCCGCTGCGGGCGTTGTCCTTACCGGGAGATGTGCGGGGGATCCCGGGCCCGGGCCTACGCCATGACCGGCGACTACCTGGCGGAGGAACCGACCTGCGCCTTCGACCCGGACAGGGAGGGGGCGGGGATGCAGGCATCCCCGGCCGGCGCCCACCGCCAGGATGTGTAGGGACTCAGCCAATGGAAGAAGGGCGTCGAAGAAGGGCGTAGGGGCAGGGATCGAGTCCCTGCCCCTATCTGGTGGCGTCGAAGATCGCCGCCCGTACCTTGCTTGCGAGCTCTTCGTATGCTTGGCCGGCCGGCGTGCCGGGGGCAAACAGGCCGTCCCGTCGCAGGCCCTGCGGCGCCGGTTCGAAGGGGATGCGCGCCAGGACCTCCGTCTGGAGGGCCTCCGCCACGGCGTCACCGCCGCCCTTGCCCAGCGGGTACTCCCGGTGGCCGCAGTTCGGGCAGGCCCGGTAAGCCATGTTCTCCACGATGCCCAGGACGGTGTGGCCCATCTTGAGGGCCATGGCCCCGGCCCGCTCGGCCACCCGGGCGGCGAAGGGGTCCGGGGTGGTCACGATCAGCTGGTAGGTGTGGGGAAACTGCTGCAGAACGTCCAGCGCCACGTCGCCGGTCCCCGGCGGCAGGTCGAGGACCACCACCTGCGGGTCGTTCCACGCCGTATCCCGCAAGAACTGGCGCAGCGCCTTCCCCAGCATGGGCCCGCGCCAGACCACCGGGCTGTTGTCCCGGACGAAGAACTCCATGGACATCACGTCGACGCCCCGAGCGTGCCCCGGGACGATGTGGCCCTCGCCGTCGAGGGAGGGCGCGCGCTCGAGCCCGATCAGAGCCGGCACGCTGAAGCCGTAGATGTCGCAATCCAGGATGGCCACGCCCAGGCCCTGCCGAGCCAGGGCTACGGCCAGGTTGACGCTGACGCTGGACTTGCCGACACCGCCCTTGCCGCTGGCCACGGCCACAAACCGCGCCCGGGCGAGGCCTCCGGGCAGCTGTGGCCGCGAGGCCTGCGCAGCCTGTAGGCTCGCCCCTTGCCGTGCCTGTTGCGGCCGAGGCCGGGGCAGGATGCGTACCGAGGCCACGCCCGGCATGGCGGCCACCTGCTGGCGGATGGCCTCCAGGGCCTCATCGGGCGGCGAGCCACCATCCCAGCTGTCGTCGATGAGAATGGCCACGTGGGCACGATCCCCGTGCATCTCCACCAGCACGTCCTGAATGCGTCCCGTGGCCAGGGGATTGCTCCCGTCGGGGAGGCGCAGGTTCGCCAGTTCCTGGAGGATGTCGGTCTTGTTCATCGCTCGCTCCTCGCTCGTTCCCTCGCCGTGATCGCCCGCTCCCACGCCGTGGGTCACGCGTGTCGACAGGCGGGGCGCCGGGCGTGTCGCCCGGCGCCCGGTTGGAGTGCGGTTTTCCCCATTGATAACGCAGAGATGCGCCGGCGCCCGGCGAGAGGGGGTACCGGGGCTGGGAGGGAATGGCGTCCAGGGCGATGATCAGCGGAGCCGGGAACCGGACCACCGCGTGTTCGGCCGTGGCGGCCGGGTTCCCCGTGTGGCGAGCGACCCGGACACGTTCCGGCACCCCCTCCGATCCCGGGGCGCAGGGAACAGCGGCGCACCTCCACCTGCAACATTACGGCGCCGGCCGTGACGGCGCTGTGACGGGAGTCACACGGTGGGCCGGCGGGCCGTTCCGCGTCACGGACGACCGGGACCGGCCGCGCGGGCCTCAGCCCGTCCCTGGCGCCGGGCGCCTGCCGCCAGGGGCACCATCTCTTGGGCACCGTGGGGCCGCGGCGCGGTTGACACGGCGGAGCGCGCGCGGGTAACCTTAGACCAGAACCAAATAAGGATGGATTCGTAAAAAACCCACGGGGCCACGGCCCGGAGGTGAGCTGGGTGGCCAAGGAGCTTGTCGACCTGGGGCGGGAATACAAGTACGGCTTCCGCGACCCGGAGAACTACGTCTTCAAGTCGCCCAAGGGCCTGACGCGCGAGATCGTCGAGAGCATCTCCCACTACAAGAACGAACCGGACTGGATGCGGGAGATCCGCCTGCACGCCTTCGAGGTCTTCCAGAAGAAGCCGATGCCCAGTTGGGGACCCGATCTGTCCGGCCTCCGCTTCGAGGACATCCACTACTACGTCAAGCCCACCGAGCGCCAGGGGCGCAGCTGGGATGAGGTGCCCGAGTACATCAAGCGCACCTTCGACCGGCTGGGGATCCCCGAGGCGGAGCGAAAGTTCCTGGCGGGCGTCAGCGCGCAGTACGAGTCGGAGGTCGTCTACCACAGCATCCGGGAGGACCTCGAGAAGCAGGGCGTGATCTTCTGCGACACCGACACCGCCGTGCGCGAGTACCCGGACCTGGTTCGCGAGTACTTCGGGACCGTGGTGCCGGCGGAGGACAACAAGTTCGCCGCGCTGAACACGGCGGTCTGGTCGGGCGGCAGCTTCATCTACGTGCCGCCGGGCGTTCGCGTGGAGATCCCGTTGCAGGCGTACTTCCGCATCAACGCCCAGAACATGGGCCAGTTCGAGCGGACGCTGATCATCGTGGACGAGGGCGCCTTCGTCCATTACGTGGAGGGTTGCACGGCGCCCATCTACTCCACCGACTCCCTGCACTCGGCGGTGGTGGAGATCATCGTCAAGAAGGGCGGCCGCTGCCGCTACACGACCATCCAGAACTGGTCCCACAACGTCTACAATCTGGTGACGAAGCGCGCCGTCGCCCACGAAGAGGCCACCATGGAGTGGGTCGACGGCAACATCGGCTCGAAGGTCACGATGAAGTATCCCAGCGTGTACCTGCTGGGCCGGGGCGCCAAGGCCGACATCCTCTCCATCGCCTTCGCCGGGCGTGGCCAGTACCAGGACGCGGGCGGCAAGGTGATCCACGCGGCGCCGGACACGTCGTCGACCATCGTCTCCAAGGGCATCTGCAAGGACGGCGGCGTCCAGACGTACCGCGGCCTCGTGCAGGTGCACGAGGGCGCCGAACGGTCCAAGGTCAACGTCCAGTGCGACGCGCTGATCCTGGACCCGTACTCCAAGACCGACACCTTCCCGTACATCGAGATCAACGAGGACAACGTCACCATCCAGCATGAGGCGACGGTGTCCAAGGTCAGCGAGGAACAGCTCTTCTACCTGATGAGCCGCGGCATCGACGAGCAGACGGCGACCACGATGATCGTCAGCGGCTTCATCGAGCCCTTCACCAAGGAGCTGCCCATGGAGTACGCCATCGAGATGAACCGGCTGATCCAGCTGGAGATGGAGGGCTCGGTCGGCTGATCGACAGCGCGCGGGCAGCCAGGGATGGGGGAACGGGCCGGTGCGCGGCCCCACGGGCAGAAGGGCTGTCCGACAGGAAGAGCGCGGCCGGTGGCCGGAAGGTCACCGGCCATCTTGTGCCGGGCCGGGAGAACGTCACGAGCAGCGCCGGGAGGTGGAGGTAACGATGGCGTGGCGGAAGGTGGCCCGCCGGTCGGAGGTGCCGGCGGGACAGGGCATCAAGGTCGAGGTGGACGGGCATCCCGTCGCCATCTGGCACACGGCTGCGGGCGAGATCTACGCGACGGATGACACCTGCACCCATGCCCGGGCCTCCCTGACCGAGGGAGGCCTGGAGGGAAACGTTTGCGTGTGCCCGCGGCACGGTGCCCGGTTCGACGTCCGGACGGGCGCCGTGCGCGCCCTGCCCGCCGTGGTGCCGCTGCGCACCTATCCCGTGCGGGTCGATGGTGACGACATCTGGATCGACTACTGACGGAACGGAGCCGGGTGCGCCGCGCAACCGGGGAGGGGACGGGCATGACCGGCCGCATCGTCCTCGGTTTCTCTCGCCGGTCGCTCACCGCCGCGTTGCAGTTCGCGGTCGGAGCGACGCTGTTTTCGCTGGGCGTCAACGGCTTCCTGACACCTGCCCGGCTGGGTGAGGGCGGGCTGACCGGCGTTTCGTTGCTGCTGCACTACTTGACGGGGTGGCCCGTCTCCGCCCTCTACCTGGCCCTCAACGTGCCCCTGTTCGTCTTCGGGTGGGTGGCCATCGGCCGGTCCTTCATCCTCCGCACCGTGCTGGCAACCCTCCTGGTTACGGGGGCCCTGCGCCTCACCGAGGGCATCGCCTTCCGGGTGGACGACCTGCTGCTGGCCAGCCTTTACGGCGGGGCCTTCCTCGGCACGGGCATCGGGCTGCTGTTCCGCTCGGGGGCCTCCAGCGGCGGCATCGACATCATCGCCCGCTTCCTCAAGGAGCGGTACGGCATCGGCATCGCCGAGACGTTCCTCGTGGCCGACGCCGTCGTCCTGGCGGCCTTCGCCCTCACCCTGGGTGCCGACACGGCGCTCTATTCCCTGATCGTGACCCTCATCGCCGGCCGCGTGGCCGACTTCGTCCAGGAGGGGCCCCTCCGCGCCAAGAGCGCCTGGATCATCACCGACCGGCCCCAGGAGATCGCCGCCGCCGTCACCCAGCGGCTGGGACGAGGCGCCACGCTCCTCCGGGCGACGGGGGCGTGGACGGGGCGCGAGCGGTCGGTGGTGCTGGTCGTCCTGAACCGCCGCGAGCTGGCCTGGCTCAAGCAAATCATCCGCGACATCGACCCGACGGCCTTCGTCGCCGTGACCGATGCCGCGGAAGTCCTGGGCGAGGGATTCCCGGACGCCTGGTCCTAGCCGGGTGCCCGTCCGAAAGTGACGAAAGTGTTGCGAAAGTGTTAGCATCAAGACATGAGACTGCAACGGCGTGACACGGGCAGCGGCGGGAAGATGAGCGCCATCCTGGGCCTGGCGCTGCTGGTGGGGGTCGCCTTCTGGCGCCTGGCCGCCGGCGGTCAAGGCTGGCCGGGGCCGGTTCCCGAGGGGCGCGGCAGCCGGCTTGAAGTCCTGTCCCTGACCACGATGAGCGCCGTCCATCCCGTTGACGCGGCAAGGGAGGCGCAGGACGAGGCGGCGGTTGGCGGCGCGGGAACCGGTAAGGCCGACGCCTTCGCCACGGCGGTGCAGCACATCAGCTACCGGTTGGAGCGCCTTGACCCGGCGCAGCTGGGAGGCGACCTCGGCCGGTTGAACCTGGAGCTGGCCACGCCGGGAATGCCCTTCGTCAGTGCGGCCCTGGCCGCCAGCGGGTCGGGAGATGGAGTCCCCGCCGGAAAGGGCGAGCTGCCTCCGGTCCTGCTCATCGCCTTCGGTCCCCGGTTCCCGGAGACGGCCGGGCACGTCATCGCTACGTGGGACGACCAAGGTGTGCGCCTGCAGGTGATCGACGAGCGGGTTCCACCGGGACCGGCCGCCGACGGGCGAGAAGCGGGCGCGGCGAAGCCCCGGTTCGGGCTGGCGACGGTGTTCCGCTCCGCCCGGGTGTGGCGCGCCGGAGAGGGCGGCAACCTGGAACTGGCCGTCGTCGCCGAGAAGTACCCCGGCACCCCGCAGTCGGAGCAGGCCCTCTTCCTCCTTCGCCGGGAAGACCGGGAGTGGCGGCTTTTGTGGGCGACGGGCGGCGAAGAATGGCCCGGGGCGGCCCGGCAGATCGTCCTAGGCGACGACCTGCGCTGGTTCGTGGCGATCTTCGCCGGCGATGGCCAGGGCCGGGCCGGTGGACCGGGGCGCGTGCCCGTGCTGGTCACCCCCGAGGGGTTCGGAAGCGGCCTGTTGCAGCAACGGTGGGAGCGACGCGGCGACGGGTACGTGCCGGTGGCTTCCATGTCCGTGGCGCAGCCGGCGGCGGTCCTGGAAGAGTTCATCGTTCGCTTGAGCCGGGGCGACCGGGATGCGGCCGGCAAGCTGGTGCAGGATCCGGCCCTGGTGGAACGGGGCGAGCAATTGTTGAGCCAGCGGCCGCTCGGTCAGGCCTGGCTGGTCCAGGCGGCGGGTGATTCCTATCTCCGCGGGCCCCTGGTGGTCACCCGCAGGGACGGCCAGCGCGTGACCGTGTACTTCTCCGATGCGGCTGGGTTAGAGCCCGTGGCCGGGCGAGAGCTCCTGATCACGGACATCGTCGCCGGCGGCCGGTGAGGGGCTGCGGGCGGGACCCACGTCAGGAGGCACCCCGCCCGGCAGTGGGAGCGGATGCGGTGCCCATTGCGCCGTCGCCCTCTGGGCGCGGTCCCCGCTGGCCTGGCAGGAGGGAAAGGGATTGGACGTAGGACTGATCGGCTTGCCGCAAACCGGCAAGTCGCTCTTGTTTCGGTTGCTGGCCGGTGAGGGCCGGGGTGGCCCGGCCCAGGCGACCATCGGGGTGGCGGCCATCCCCGACGCCCGCCTCGATTCCCTGGCGGCCATGTACTCGCCGCGCAAGGTGACCCCGGCCACGCTGCGGGTGACGGACATCCCCGGTGCCGTGCCGGGCGAGGACCGGGCGCGGTGGAACCGCTTCCTGGAGGCGGTGCGGGGGGCCGACGTCCTGGTCCACGTGATCCGGGCCTTCCGCAGCGACGAACTGCCCCACGTGATGGGCGACGTGGACCCGTTACGGGATGCCCGATTCCTCCGGGACGAGTTGATCCTGACCGACCTGGCCACCGTGGAGAGCGTCCAGCAGCGCCTGGGGGCCCAGTCCCCGCGCAAGCGCCGGCCGGACGACCAGGCCCTCCTGGACCTGTTGCCGCGCCTTCGCGAGACGCTGGAGCAGGAGCGGCCCCTGCGGGAGCTGGCCCTGGGCGACGAGGAGATGCGCCTGGTGCGCGGTTTCGGACTGCTCACCCTCAAGCCCATGGTGCTGGCCGTCAACGTGGATGAAGGGCAGTTGCAGGAGGGGACCTTCCCGGGCGAGGAGGCGCTGCGGGAGGCAGCGGCCGGCTGGGGCGAGTCGGTCATCACCTTCTGCGGTCCCGTGGAGGCCGAGATCGCCGAGCTACCCGCCGGCGAGCGGGAGGCCTTCATGGGAGAGTACGGCATTTCCGAGCCGGGCGTGGCCCGCCTGGCCCGGGCCGCCTATGAGGTCAGCGGCCTGATCTCCTTCTTCACGGCCGGAGAGGAAGAGGTGCGCGCCTGGCCCATCCGGCGCGGCACCACGGCGAAGCAGGCCGCCGGCAAGATCCACTCCGACATCGAGCGGGGTTTCATCCGGGCCGAGGTCGTGGCCTACGAGGACCTGGTGCGCCTGGGCTCGGTCGCCGCGGCCCGGGACGCCGGCCTGCTGCGCCTGGAGGGGCGGGAGTACATCGTCCGGGACGGCGACGTGATCGTGTTCCGGTTCAACGTGTGAAGGGGCGGGTGCACACAGGCCCCGGAGGTGAAGGGGTGGTGGATCGGGTGGAACGGCAGCCGCCGCCGTTCGAGCTGGTGCCCGTGGCCTACGAGGACAAGCCCGTTCTCGCCAACCTGATGCACCTTTACAAGTATGACCTCAGCGTCTACGACGACGACCCGGAGGACCGGGACGTCAACGCCCACGGCCTCTTCACCTATCGGTACCTGGATCACTACTGGACGGAGCCGGGCCGCCATCCGTTCTTCGTGCGGGTGGAGGGCAAGCTGGCCGGGTTCGTGCTGGTCAGCACCCATGGGGAACGGTTCGAGATCGCGGAATTCTTCGTCCTGAAGCGGTACCGGCGCCTGGGCCTGGGGGAGGCGGTGGCCCGAGAGGTCTTTCGGCGGTTTCCCGGCCCGTGGCGGGTGTCCGTCATGGCTGCCAACCAGCCCGCCCAGGAGTTCTGGCGGCGCGTGTTAGGGCGGGTCGCACCGGACGGGTATCGGGAAGTCCGGGAGCCCGGGTGGGACGGGCCGGTCTTCCTCTTCGAGGTCCGCGGTTCCATACCCGGTTCGGGCGATGGCGAGAAGAACAGGTGAGGTCGGCCACGACTCGCGGGGGGCCGGATGAGCGCCGGCAGCAGGGAGAGGAGTGGGCGCATCGTGCGGGGGATCGTCACCGCCAACCGGCGGGATCTGGAAGCCCTGGAGGGGCGGACGGCGGGGAACGCCGGGACGGTGGAGGTCTTCTTCGAGATCAAGGGCGTGACGGGTCATGTGGAGGCGCCGGTTCCCGGCGTCCACAACATGGTCAGCTGCTTCGGCGACAACCAGGCCGTGGGCGAGCGGCCCGAGCTGGCGGCCGTGGGGCCGGACGGGATGCGGGCCGTGCGTGGCGAGCGCTATTTCAACTGGGACTGGGTGTGCCCCAGCCGCCGCGAGTACCGGGACCGGTTGTTGGACCTGGTCCGCCGGGCGGCAGCGGCGGGCGCTGGCGGCACGCGCCTGGACACCGTCAGTTTCCCGCGGGAGGGTTTTTGCCAGTGCCCTGCCTGCCGGGAGGCCCAGGCGGCGTCGGGTCTCGACTGGCCGGCCTGGCGGGCAGAGGTGATCACCGGGTTCATTCGCGAGGCCGCGGCGGTGGCCCGCCGGCCGCTGTCGGTCACCCTCTACCCCGACCCCTACGGTGATCACCAGCGGGAGCGCTTCGGCCTCGACCTCGACGCCATTGCGCGCTACGTGGACTTCTTCGTCGTCCCCATCTACGACCTGCATTACGCCACCACCCACTGGCTGGAGACCCTGGCGTGGGGGTTCCGCGACTTCCTGGGTTCCGCCCCCTTCGTGGTCGAACTGTATGCCCTCAACGTGGACAGGAAGGCGCTGCTGCGGGCGGCACGGGTAGCCGACGCGTACGCCGACGGGGTCCTCTTCGCCTACGAGCGGGCGGCGGAGATCCTGCCGGTGATCGAGGAACTGGGCCCGTCGCCCGGCCACAGCCGCCTGCGCGGCCGGGACGGCGACGCCTGACGGCGGTGGGAGGGCGGCAGAGGGGGGCGTCAGCGAGCTCCGGACCCTTCCCGCGCCGGTGCCGCCGCCCCTTCCGGGCCGTTGCCGGAGGCCCCGCTACCGGTTGCGGCCAGGGTCGGCCCGGCCTCCGGTACGGGGGGCCGGGCTCCTCCGGGCGGTTGCAGCCGTTCCAGCGTCCGCAGGCGGTCGCTGCCCGCCCAGAGGGCGGCGGTCAGGATGACCGCCACCACGGTATAGGGGGCCATGACGTGCACGCCGAACAGGGCGCCTGCCACCATGGGCCCCAGCACCCGGCCGAGGCTCTCGAAGGCGGTCTGGATCCCCATCGCCGTCCCCTGACCGAGGACCGTCCGCCGCGAGACCAGCGAGGTCAGGGGTGGCCGTAGGAGCGCCAGGGCAACTCCCCACACGCCCACCGCCAGGATCACCAGGGGCACGCTGCGGGCCAGGAGCAACAAGAGGAAGGAGACGACCCCCGAGGCCAGCCCCGCGCTCGCCGTCGCCGCCTCGCCCCAGCGCCGGATGGCCGCGCCCACCACTGCGAACTGAACGAGGGCGGACGTCACTCCCATCGCGGAAAAGGCCAGCTGGTTGGCCGTCTCCGGCGCGCCCAGGCGGTCCATCAGGTAATAGCCCAGCATGGAGAAGATGCTGGACCCGGCGAAGGCGGAGACCAGGACCAGCCAGTAGCAGGGGGACTCGGGGCTGGTGGCGGCCAGGACGAAGGCCCGCGGCAGGGGAACGCGGGGCTTCACCCGGTCGCTCCGTGGGCGGATGCCGGGCAGTACCAGCAGCGCCACCACTGCCGTGAGCAGGATGGCGACCCCGCCGGTCAGCGCCAGCTCCCGGAAGCCGTAGCCCACGACGGTCAGGGGCATGCCGAGGAGCGGGCCCAGCATGAATCCCAAGTTGGAGACGCCGCCCATGACCGCCAAGGCACCCGCCCGTTCCTCCGGCGGCGTGACATCGGCCACCAGGGCCTGGGCCGCCGGGAAGGTGGAGGCCGACAGCAGGCCCCCGAGGAAGCGGACGGTGATGAGAGCCGGGACGGAGTGGACGAAGGCCATGGCGCCGAAGGAGAGGCCGAATCCCGTCATGCCCAGGATGAGGACCGGTTTCCGGCCCACCCGGTCGGAAAGGGACCCCCAGATCGGGGCGAAGAGGAACTGGGCCAGGGCGTAGAGGGAGACCATCAACCCCATCTC
>QGUQ01000335.1 GCA_003242195.1 Bacillota bacterium
CATTGGTTACCCTCCTCCCAACTACCGACCATCATCTTTGACTGTCCGATATCAAGCATTCCATCACCAAGACGTTTGGGTCGGGGAGGCCGCAGCATATCGTGGCACACGACGACCAGGCGCTCGAAGGTCCTCCCTGCCAAACGAGAGGTATCGAAGAAGGTCCAGGTTCTCGGTGATCCGTACCCGGAAGGCGGTGTCCGGGTACACGTGGCTGAGTCCGGCTAGAAGCCGGCCTAGCGACTTCGCGTGGGCCGCGTTGGGCGTGCGCACCTGTCCGGCGGCGACAGAGAGGCTGGCGGGCCAGTGTTTCCTCTTGCCCACGGCCCGGAGTTCCGGTACCGCGAGCTGGGACCGGCCGCTCGGCAAGGCCTCGTGGAGCAGCCGGGCCAGATCCTCTTCGCGTTGTTGCCAGAATGCGTCGTACTTGGATGGCACGGCTGACCTCACGTCCGTACGAAGGTAAACCTTCGGTAAGCCTTCACCTGGGTACGCGGGTTTGAGTATGGTCTACAAGCCGGGAGCTCGACCTTCCTGCCGGATGGCCTGCGGAGAAATTGTGCGGGCGTCACCCATGGAGATTACTATCGTCCGATCGTAGACCAGGTTCCCGTTTCTGACCCTGAGACGGCCATTGGGTCTTTCCAACCATTGGGCTGGGCTTCGTATCACCGCCTGGCATTGCTCGAAGAGAATGGCGTTCTGATGGCGAAGACATTACATGACAGTGCCCTCTATAGCCGGGCGGGGTGGAGCAGCACGATGACAACCATCATGGCAGCAGCATCATAGAGGGAGGTCACCGCGCCATGCCGCGAGGCGAACCCTTCAAGATCAAGATGGTCGAACCGATCCGGCTCCTCTCCCGGGAGGAGCGAGAGGCGGCTATTCAGCGAGCCGGCTACAACGTCTTTGCCCTCCGGTCCGATGAGGTTTACATCGACCTGCTGACCGACTCCGGCACCGGCGCCATGAGCCAGGAACAGTGGGCGGCCCTGATGCGGGGCGACGAGTCCTACGCCGGCGCCGCCAGCTACTACCGGCTGCGGGACGCGGTGGAGGAGATCACGGGCTACCCCTACGTGCTCCCCGCCCATCAGGGCCGGGGCGCCGAGCAGGTGGTTCTGCCCAACCTCATCACCCGCCCCGGCATGTACGTCCTGAGCAACATGTTCTTCGACACCACCCGGGCCCACGTGCAGCTGGCTGGCGGCCGGCCGGTCGACCTCGTCACTCCCGAGGCAATGGATACCGAGAGCGAGTACCCCTTCAAGGGGAACATGGACCTGGGCCGGCTGGAAGCCTTCATCCGGGACCACGGGGCGGAGAACATCGCCTGCATCATCCTGACGGTGACGAACAACTCCGCCGGCGGCCAGCCCGTCTCCATGGCCAACATCCGGGCCACCAGCGAGATCGCCCGGCGGCAGGGGATCCCCCTGCTCTTCGATGCGGCCCGGTATGCGGAGAATTGCTGGTTCGTCCGCCAGCGAGAGCCGGGTTACGCCGGCAAGAGCCCCCTGGAGATCGCCCGGGAGATGTTCTCCTATGGCGACGGCCTGATGATGAGTGCCAAGAAGGATGGGCTGGTGAACATCGGCGGCCTGGCCGCCTTCCGGGACAGGGGGCTGTACGAGAAAGCCTGTGACCGGCTCGTGCCGTACGAGGGCTTTCTCACCTACGGCGGGCTGGCCGGCCGGGACATGGAGGCCATGGCTGTGGGCCTGAGGGAGGCGCTGGATCCGGACTATCTGGCCTACCGGATCGGCCAGGTGGAGTACCTGGGGCAGCTCCTCCGGGACGGCGGCGTGCCCATCCAGTGGCCGGTGGGCGGCCATGCGGTCTTCGTGGATGCGAAGAAGTTCCTGCCCCACATCGCGCCGGAGCAGTTCCCAGGCCACGCCCTCGCCATCGAGACCTACATCGAGGGCGGCGTCCGGGGCGTGGAGGTCGGCTCGCTGATGATGGGGCGGGACCCCGCCACCGGCCGGCAGCTTCCCTCCCCCTTCGAGTTCTTCCGCCTGGCCATTCCGCGGCGGGTGTACACCAGCCGGCACCTGGAGGACGTGGCCGAAGCCGTGATTGCCGTCTACCGGCGCAGGGAGCGGGTGCGGGCTGTGCGGTTTACCTATGAGCCCAGGGTGCTGCGTCACTTCACCGCCTGCTTCGAATTCGTCGAGTAAGCGGAGTGTACCCCAAGTGACTGACTGTCCGGGCCCTTTCTAGGTGGGTATTAACCCTCGTTCGTACAGTCCCGGCTGTCGCGGCATGACGCCCGGTGCTGCACCTCTCTTGCCCAATAGAAGGTAACGATAGCACACATCGTGTCCTAAACTTGGCTAGGACTGCTCATGTGTGGGCGCCTGCACCATTACATGCCCGCAGGGCTTTCACTGCTGGCGCTACGGATCGTTTCACGCAAACCGCCCCATCGGACTTGAGCCTGTACCGCTCGAAGATCCTTCAGGGGCGGTGGAACTGACGTGATCCGTAAGCACAAAACCCAGTCACCGAGAACGGCGGTGCTTTTGGGAGTCGGAATTAGCGGTAATACAACATCGTTATGGACTAGACTTGGTTGCCGCAAGGACTCGCTCTACCAGGTGGTTGGCCAACGTTAACAATTCCAACGCGCGACGCTCACTGTCCTCCCAATCATGCTCGTGCGCTCTAGGGTTTCGTATCCCTGTCATGCAGCCGGAAAATATTTCCATGTAGCCCAGTTGCTCGTCTCTTTCTGACTCGAGTTTGACAGTTTTGGGCCGTTTTCGGTGCCACGCCGCCCAAGGAACCCCCGTGCAGCAAGGGTTTCCTGCGGGCGGCCCTTCCTTTGTGCCCAACAGTGTAGTGCCACGTTCATTCGTGAA
>QGUQ01000028.1 GCA_003242195.1 Bacillota bacterium
ATCAAGGGGGTTCGACGCCTACCAGTAATTTCCTCCCGTGCAATCCATCTAATTCCATCGGCGGCCACGGTTAGGATTCGGTCCCCAAGAGGGTGTACCCGCCCCCTTGCAGAGCACCGCGGATGCGGAGCATGTGCTCGGCATCGCGCGTCTCCACGATCAGCTCGACTTCCGCCTCTCCCAGCGCCACCTCGTGGCGCAGCCGGTCGTGATAGACGGAGAGGATGTTGCCGCCCTCGTCGGCGATGACCTTGAGAAGCGCCTGCAGGGCACCTGGCCGGTCGGGCACCAGGGTCTTGATGCGAATCAGGCGGCCGTCCTCCAGCAGGCCCCGCTCGATGATGCGCGCCAGCAGGTTGACATCGATGTTGCCCCCACTGACCACGACGGCGGTGCGGCGGCCCGGCCGCTCCACCTTGTGGTGCAGGAGGGCCGCCAGAGCCGCTGCCCCTGCCCCTTCCGCCACCAGCTTGGCCCGCTCCAGCAATAGCAAGATGGCCCGGGCGATCTCTTCCTCGCTCACCGTGACCATGTCGTCCACATAGCGACAGATCAGCCGGAAGGTGAGTTCCCGTGGCGTCTTGACGGCCAGGCCGTCGGCCAGCGTCCGGGCGCGCTCGATGGTCTCCAGCCGGCCCTGCCGGAAGGAGCGCACCAGGGCCGGGGCGCCGGCGGCCTGCACCCCCACCACGCGCACGTCCGGCCGCTGTTCCTTGACGGCGATGGCGATACCGGCGATCAGGCCACCGCCGCCCACGGGCACGACGACGGTCTCCACGTCGGGCAGGTCCTCGAGGATCTCGAGGCCCACGGTACCTTGTCCTGCCACCACCAGGGGGTCGTCGAAGGCGTGGATGAAGGTCAGGCCCCGGGCCGTCGCAATCTCCATCGCTTTCTCGTAGGCCTGGTCGTAGCCCTGGCCGTAGAGGACGACCTCCGCGCCGTATCCCCGCGTGGCCACCACCTTGGTGGTGGGCGCCGTCTCGGGCATGACGACGGTCACGGGTATGCCCAGCCGGGCCCCCGCCATGGCGACTCCCTGGGCATGGTTACCGGCCGAGGCGCAGATGACACCCTGGCCGCGGGCTGCGGGCTCCAGGCGCGCTAGCCGGTTGAAGGCCCCGCGCACCTTGAAGGAACCCGTCTTTTGCAAGTTCTCGAGCTTGAGGTAGACATCGGTCCCCGCCAGTTCCGAGAAGGCAGCCGACCCGAGGAGCGGCGTGCGGTGGACGAACCCCGCGATGGTGGCGGCCGCTTCCCGGATCGCGGGCAGGTCCACGCCCGCGGGCTGCGGAGGCATGACGTGACGCGGCGGCATCGATCTCCCGTTCCTCCCGTTAGGGACCGTAGCGGTCCAAGGTCACCGTCATCGCCGGGCGCCCGGCGTCCCGGGCCCCTCTGCCGGTCAGCGCCCGAGGCTAGGCCGCATCCGCACCACGCGCCGCACCGTGTCGACCCCCTCCAACACGGCCACGGCGAAATAGTCGTCCACCAGCTTCTGGGCCGGCTCAGCGGTGGCGATCAGCACGCCCAGCCCCACGACCCGGGCACCCACCTCCCGCATCAGGTCCATCATCCCCCGCGCGGTACCGCCCCCCTTCATGAAGTCGTCGATGAGCAGGACGCGGGCGCCCTGGGGTACGGCCCGTCGCGGCACGGACATGGTGGCGATGCGCTGGGACGACCCCGACACATAATTGATGCTGACCGACGGTCCCTCGGTGACGCGACTGTCACGCCGCAGCAACACGAGCGGGCGCCCGAGGGCGCGGGCGGTCATCAGCGCCAGGGGGATCCCCTTGGTCTCCACGGTGGCAACCAGGTCGGGAGCCTCGGGGCGGAACCGGGTGGCGAACAGGGCTCCCAGGCGCTCCACCCATTCCGGAGCGAAGAGGAGGTCGGTCATGTAGAGAAAGCCACCGGGCAGGATGCGATGGGGCTCGCTCAGGCGGGCTACCAGTTCCTCGGCCGTCCGCCGGGCTGCGGCCTCCGACACGCGGGGCTCGTAGGTGGCACCGCCGGCGACGCCCGGGAACGTGCGAATGGTCCCCAGGTCCTCCGCTTCGAGCACCGACTTGATCAGGGCCAGGTCGTCGCTGATGGTCGACTTGGCGGTGGAGAAGCGCTCGGCGAACTGGCCGAGGGACAGCAACTGTCCCGGCCGGTCGACCAGCAGCTTGACCAGGGCGGCGATGCGCTCGCTGCGCTTCAGCTTCGCCACGTTGAACCCCCTTCGCGTGCCGACGCGGCCGCCCGTGCTCGCAACCACGCCTCCGCCTGCGCGTGGTCCGCGGCCTTGTCGACATCCATGGCGATCTCCGCGTCCGCCGCCACTATCGCACGCCCGCGCACCGCGGCGATACGGCTGATCCGGCCCTCCAGCTCCGCCACCGTTGCCCGGCGGGTCAACACGCGCCACAGGATGACCGGCCCGAAGTGGACGGCCAGTTTCCAGGGCTGCTTACGGGCGGCGTACAGTTCCCGGGCCCGGTCCAGAATGCGGGGCAGGACCACGGACCGGACCACGAGCGCGTTGCCACCCGTGAACTCGCCGTCGCGAAGGCGCACGTAGGTGCGAGCCGCGCCCGGAAACCGCGCCTCCATCGTATCGCGCCGCACGATGGGGTAGCACAGGTCTGCGTCGGGCGGACATCGGTCCAGGAACCGGTCCAGGATCTCGCCGGTGATCAGGGGCGCGTCACCCGTCAGCAGCAGGAGCCTCTCCGGCCGAGGCTGGAACGTGGCGAGGGCGTCCACGCCGCGGCGGACGCTCTCGATCAAATCCGAGCCGGGGGCGACCTGGGCCAGCCGCCCGGTGCTGGCCGCGCGGGCCAGCTCCTGGTCCGCCAGGACTTCCGGGGGGCCTACCAGGACCACGGGACCGACGGTCCTCGCCTCCAGGCAGGCCGCAATCACCCAGGCAGCCATCGGGCGGCCCGCCACGGGCAGCATCGCCTCGTACGCGCCGTCGTACAAGGCACGCAGGCGCCCCTCGTTCCGGCGCCCGGCCAGGATCACCGCACCGATCACGCCCGCTCACTCCACCTTTCCCCGTCACAAGGTCCGCGTCAGCCGCGCTTGCGGGTAGGCTTGCCGAAGGTGCCGCCAGGCCCTTTCGGCTTCTTCCCGGCTGGCGTACAGCCCCCAGACGGTGGGGCCGCTGCCCGTCATGCGGGCGGCCACCGCACCGGCGGCACGCAGGTCGGAGAGGGCCCGTTGCACCTCAGGATAGTGGGCGGTGACCACCGGCTCGAAGTCGTTCCGCGCGTAGCGTGCCATACCGTCCAAGTCTCGCGCCAGAAAAGAGCGGACGAACCCGTTCAGTACCGCGGTGGCAGGCGCCCCGGTCACGACGCCAACGCGGGACCCCGGTGCCCCCGCCGCAGCCTCCCAGCTGCAAGCAGGAGGCGGCGTGCCATCATGCCGGAGATCGTGCAGCGCATCCTGAGCGCCGGGCTGCGGAATCGGCCGGGTGTTCGGCGCACGCCGAAGTGTATAGGCGTCCCAGGCAGCATAGGCCCACGCCGTCGGCACGGGACGCGGGAGCGGCAGCAGCACCAGGTGCAGGCCCGGCCACGCCGGCAGCGGCTCGATCCGCTCCCCAATACCCCTTACCCGGGCCGCCCGCCCGCCCAGGAGGAAAGGCACGTCCGCCCCGACTGTCGCTGCCGCCACCCGCAGGTCCGCGAGCCGCACCGGGATGCGCCAGAGGCGGCGCAGGCCGCGCAACACCACCGCGGCGTCGGCGCTCCCCCCGCCCAGGCCGGCGGAGGTCGCCACGCGCTTGCGCAGGCGGATCTCGGCCCCATCCCGGACGCCGAAGGTGTCCCGCAACCAACGCGCCGCCTTGAGCACCAGGTTCTCCGGGCCGTTGGGTACGGGCGGGGATTCCTCGCCATCGGATTCCACCACGAGGCGTAGCTCGCCGCCGGGGAGCAGGACCAGCTCCACATCGTCCCACCAGGCAATGCGGTGCATCAAGGAGTCGATTTCATGGTAGCCATCCGGACGCCGGCCGAGGATCGTCAGGCTAAGGTTCACTTTCGCGAAGGCACGCAGACGGAGCCGGGAGGATCCTGCCTCCATTCCGACGGCCTCCTCCATCACGGCAACCCTGTTTCGGTTCGTCACGGCCGCGGGGGTCTCCTGTAGCCCGTCCCCGGCCCCACGCTTTGCCGGTGGCATCCCCCGGGCACACAACAAGAGCACCGCAAGTGCGGTGCTCCACCTCTCCACGCGCCAGGCACCCCCGGTGCCCGTCGCCGGGCCTCCGTGCCGGCCCGCGCCGGCCCCGGCACGGGGCCCCGCGGGCTCAGCTGGCCGATGATGCGGAATACTGCAACTTCTTCGGTTCCTTGTCCGTAAAGACGCTGACCTCGACCATAGCGGTCAGAAGGTCGGCGTAGGTATAGGAGACGCGACGGTTCTGGTATTGCTCGTCCAGCCTGATGACGAAGAGGTTGGGGTAGGTCTTTTCGAGGGTGCCCTCACGCTCGACGATACGACGGCGCCCCTTGTTGGCGCGAACCCGGACCCGCTTGCCCACGTAGTTCTCAAGGTCTCGCCGGATCTCGGCGAGGACGTCCCGCGTCTCGCCCACAGGAACACCCCTTTGCCCCGCAAGCTCGAAGGCGATTATACCGCAAATTCGCCCGCGAGTCAAAATCGGTAGTGTACCAGACGCGATTTTTTCGTGTCAAGCGAGATTTGTCGGGTCCGGGCGGCCACCATCGCCTGCCCCTCACTTGGAATGCCGGTCGGCGACCGAGGAGGCGGCGTAGGACTCGGGCTTGATCTTGGCGTGGAAGCCGCTACCCACCACCATGCCGACGACTTCGCGTATCAGGTCGCGGGTATCGCCCTGAGTCCCCACGTCCAGGTGGATCTCCACGTTGGGGAGCCTGCCTCCCCGGGCGGCCAGTCGTTCCGCCAGCCGCGTCGCCAGCGACAGGCTGAGGCTGGCCTCGTAGAAGATCTTCTGGCGCAAGCTGGCGATCTTCCGCTGTTTGCGGGCCTGGTAGAAATAACGGGCACCCTTGCCGAGCCTGTGCACGACCACCGCAGTGATGAACTGGGTGTCCTGGCGAACCTGGGAATCTGTACCAATGATGAGCTTGTACTGGGCATCGGGCACCTCGCGGATGTAGTCGAGGATCTCCGCGCACATCGCGTCAAAGGTTAGCGGGCCCCGCGAAGGGCTGATAAATGGCGTCTGCACGGTGCCCCTCCTCAATACCCGCGAGGTCCGTCCTGCGGGGACGCTTCGGCCTCATTATAGCCTATCTTCGCCGCGCTCCCGCGTGCCGGCCGACGAAAAGAGAAGGTTGGCAACACGCGCAAAGTCCTCCAGCGTCAGGTTCTCCGGTCGCAGGGACGGGGCGAGCCCCGCCCGGGCGCAAACGTTGCGGGCGACCTCTGGAGATACCCCGGGTAAGGCGGCGAGGGCGTTGGGGAGGCCCTTGCGGCGCCGGCCGAAGGCGGCGCGGACCAGGGCGAAGAAGCGCTCCGGGTCGGCAAGCTGCACGGGTGGCTCCGCCCGCGGCCACAGCCGGACCACCGCCGAATCCACCTCAGGGCGCGGCCAGAAAGCGCCAGCCGGCACCGTCCCCAGCCGCTCCACCCGCGCGTGGTACTGGACGAACAGCGTCAGGGCGCCGTAGTCCTTGCTGCCCGGCCCGGCCGTGAGGCGGTCGACGACCTCGGCCTGCAGCATGAGCACGGCCCTCTCCCACGCCAGGGACGAGGCCAGCCAGCGGGCCAGGAAAGGGGAGGTGATGGCATAGGGCAGGTTGCTGACCAGCTTGACCCGCCGGGCCGCTCCGGGCACCCCGCCCGTTCCCGGCCCGGCGACGATCCCTGCCAGGTCGACGGCCAGCACGTCCCCCTCCACGATCTCCAGGTTGGCGGCACCGCCGAGCCGCTCGCGCAGCGCGGTGGCCAGGCGGCGGTCGATCTCGATGGCCACCACTCGCCCGGCGCGGGAAACGAGGCGCTCGGTCAACGCCCCCAGGCCCGGCCCCACCTCCAGCACGACGTCCCCCGGGCCGGGATCCAGCGCGGCAACGATCCGCTCGGCCCAGGCGCCGTCAGCCAGGAAGTTCTGCCCGAGCCGCCGACTGGGACGGACGTTGTACCGCTCGAGCCAGCGGCGCAGTTCCGCTCGGTTGGTGATGGCCACGGGCTCACCCATGGCGCCACCCTCCCCGCCGCCTCACCGCGGTGCCCTCCCGTCCCCTCAGGCTCCCAGGGGCAGACCGAAGAGGCGCGCGGCGTTGGCCGTGGTCTGCCGTGCGATGTCCGGCAGCGATCGGCCCCGTTCCACCGCAATGCGCTGGGCCACCAGCCGCACCCAGGCCGGTTGGTTCCGGCGCCCCCGGTACGGGTGGGGCGCCAGGAAGGGCGCGTCGGTCTCCACCAGCAGCCGGTCCTCCGACACGGTCCGGGCCACCTCCCGGGCCCGCTCGCCGTTCTTGAACGTGACCGGTCCGTCCAGCCCGATGTACAGCCCCAGCTCGCAAAACCGCCGCGCCCAATCCGACCCGGCCCCGAAGCAGTGCATCACGCCCCGCAGCGGCGCGCCCTCCGCCATCCGGGCCAGCTCGTCCCACACGTCCGCCTCTGCCTCGCGGTTGTGGATGACCACCGGCAAACCGCACTCGACGGCCAGCTCCAGTTGCGCCCGAAAGGCCCGCCGCTGCTCCGCCGCGGGCACCCGGTCCCGGTAGTAGTCCAGGCCGATCTCCCCGATGGCCACCACCCGGGGGTGCTGCGCCAGCCGCCGCAGTTCGTCCAGGGCGGTGGGCGTCACCTCGGCGGCGCTGAGGGGGTGGATGCCCACGGCCGCATACACCTCGGGATACCGCTCCGCCAGCTCCACGGCGCGACGCGAGCTGGCCAGGTCGATGCCGATGGTGATCATGGCGACGACGCCGGCTTCCCGCGCGGCTTGCACCACCCGATCCCGGTCCTCGTCGTAGTCCGGGAAGTCCAGGTGGCAGTGGGTGTCGACCAGCGGAGCGGCGGCCGGCGCGCCGTCGGCCGGCGGTGTCGCTTCCGGGATCGCGTCGGGCCCCGTCATCGGACGTGGCTGCCCTCCCCGATGGGCCGATCCGTGGTCAAGAGGGCGAGCCGGCCGTCCTCCTCGGCCGTCAGGACCATGCCCTGGGATTCGACTCCCCGGATCACGGCCGGCCGCAGGTTGGCCACGATGACCACCATCTTGCCCACCAATTCCTCCGGCTCGTAGTGGCCCGCGATACCGGCCACGATCTGGCGCCGTTCGGAGCCCAGGGAAACCTCCAGGCGAAGCAACCGGTCGGCGTTGGGATGTCGCTCGGCGGCCACCACCCGGGCGGTCCGCAGCTCAATGCGGCCGAACTCCTCGATGGTGATCTCGCCGCCGGAGGCCGGCTTCGCGCCAGCGGCCCGGCCCGCCGGCACCGGCGCGGCACGCCGCGGTGCGGCGCCTTCCTTCCCCGCGCCTTCCTCCTTCCCGGGGCCTTCCTTCCCGCTGGCTCCCTGCCTTCCGCCATTCTCGCCGGTGGTCGCTTCCTCCCACTCGATGCGGGGGAAGAGGGGCCGATCCCGCCGCACCCGGGCACCCGCCGGTAGCTGGCCCCACTTCAGGCCTTCCTCCCAACCCGGCACCCGGTAATCCTCGCCCAGACCGATCTGCGCCCACAGGCGGGCCGGCGTCTCCACCAGGAAGGGCGACAGCAACACGCCCACGACGCGCGCCGTCTCGGCCACGGCGTAGAGCACGGCCTCCAGCCGCTCGCGCCGACCCTCGCGGTTCAAAGCCCAGGGAGCCTGCTCATCGATGTACTTGTTGGCGCGATGGATCAGGTCCCAGATCGCGGCAAGGGCCTCCGGCAGGTCGAACCGCTCCATGGCGGCCTCCACCCGCCGCGCAGCCTCACCCGTTGCGGCGCGCAGGAGCCCATCATCGGCCTCGGGGTGCGGTGCGGGAATCGTGCCGCCGAGGAATCGCTCGATCATTCCCGTCGTACGCCACACCAGGTTGCCGAGGTCGTTGGCGAGGTCCGTGTTCAGCCTGCGCACCAGGGCTTCTTCCGTGTAGGTACCGTCATCGCCGAAGGGAACTTCCCGGAGCAAGAAGTAGCGCACCGCGTCGACACCGTACTTCTCGATCAACGTCACCGGGTCGATCACCTGGCCGCCGGCCCGGGACTTGCCGATCTTGCCGCCGTCGATGAGGAGCCAGCCGTGACCGTACACGCAACGAGGCAAAGGTATCCCCAGCGCCATGAGCAACGCGGGCCAGATGATGGCGTGGAAGCGGAGGATATCCTTCCCGATGAGGTGGACGTCCGCCGGCCAGAACCGCCGGTACAACTCGCCGTCGGGCCAGCCGAGGGCCGTGATGTAGTTGGCCAGGGCGTCGATCCACACGTAGATCACGTGGTCGGGGTCGAAGGGCACGGGGATGCCCCAGCGGAAGGACGTGCGCGACACCGAGAGGTCCTGCAACCCCTGCCGGATGAAGGCGACCACCTCGTTCCGGCGCGACGGCGGCTGGATGAACTCGGGGTGGTGCTCGATGTGATCCAGCAAGGGCTGGGCGTACTTGGACAGGCGGAAGAAATAGCTCTCCTCCTGGAGCCGTTCGACGGGGGCCTCGTGCACGGGGCACCGCTGGCCATCCAGGAGCTCGCTCTCGGTGTAGTACGCCTCGCAGGACGTGCAGTAAAGGCCCTCATAGACGCCCTTGTAGATGTCCCCCTGGTCGTAGAGCCGCTGGAAGATCTCCTGCACGCGCTTCTTGTGACGGTCCTCCGTCGT
The DNA here is from genome assembly GCA_003242195.1 of Bacillota bacterium. Lineage (GTDB taxonomy): Bacteria > Bacillota > Sulfobacillia > Thermaerobacterales > Thermaerobacteraceae > ZC4RG37. The sequence continues at coordinate 8,803 of QGUQ01000028.1, forward strand.
GCGGATGAAATCGTCGTAGCTGATGTGGAGGCGCTGCCAGAGCTCCCGCGTCGCGGCCACGATGGGCTCGATGAACTCCAGGGGCTCCTTGCCCGCCTTGCGGGCGGCGCGCTCGATCTTCTGCCCGTGTTCATCGGTACCCGTGAGCAGCCACGTCTCGTCGCCCCGCAAGCGGTGGTAGCGGGCCAGGGCGTCGGCCGCTACGGTCGTGTAGGTGTGGCCGATGTGCAGCCGGTCGTTGGGATAGTAGATGGGGGTGGTGATGTAGAACTTGCGGCGCCGCTGGCGCCCTTCGTCGTGTTCCGGCACCTGACTCCCTCCTCCCGAAAAAACAAACGTCCCTGCGCCCGGCGAGGGGCGAGGGACACCCGCGGTACCACCCTGCTTCGCCCGCGCCTCACGGCGGCGGGCCTCGCCGATCCGCCCCCTCCACCGGAGGCGGACCGTTCGCGCGCGATCACGGGCGCACCCGGCTCGGCCTACCAGACCGCGTCCACCGCGGCCCTTCGACCGGCGGCTTCAGGGCCATGTTCCCCGGGCGCTCGGGACGGGCTCCCACCGTTTCCCGCCTCGCTCGGCTCCGGCAGCCCGGGTACTCCTCCCTGTCATCGCCTTTCCCGTGATGATCATGAAAGTCCGGACAGCGCTCCCGGAATCCCGTATCAGCCGTTATTATCCCCCTCGTCCATGGCCGTGTCAACGCGGTGCCATGCCAGCGACTGGAAGATCACCTGCCCATTCCGGCGCTCGTTGGCCCGCGTAGACCGCCGAACCTTCCAATTCGCCCGGACCTTGACGGTATTTGGCATCGGTGATAGGGTCTAGCCAGAGGGGCAAATGAAACTGCTTCACTCAAGGGGGCCTCTGGGTAAGGTGATGAAATCCACAGGGATTGTCCGCAAGGTAGACGAACTTGGCCGCGTGGTCATACCGATCGAGTTGCGCCGGACCTTGGACATCCAGGAGAAGGATTCGCTGGAGATCTACGTGGACGGCGACAAGATCATCCTGCGCAAGTACGAACCCGCCTGCATCTTCTGCGGCAACGCCTACAACGTCGAGAACTTCAAGGGCAAGAACGTCTGCAAGAGCTGCATGGCGATCATGGCCACGCGCGCCAGCTGAGGAGTCGACCCGGGCTGGCGGGCGCAGTCGCCCGAACGGGTCACCGCTGATGGGGGCAGATCAGCGGACCAACGGGCCGAGCGGGCTCGCTCCGGCCGGCTGGGGCGCCGGCCGTGGTGAACGGGCGGTCCCGCCGCGGCAGGGAACGACCGGTAGGGCCGCGCCTGCGCGGCGGCGTGAGCGGCCGCGACTCCCGGTCGCCGACACGACTGGGAGCACGGCGCCGCGCGGTCGGGTCCATCGACCACCAGCAACAATCCCCGAAAGGCGCGAATCGCCGAAGCCGGAACAGGCTCGGGGCCGGGAAGCCATCTCCTGGCCCCATGGTTTTTCGTGCCTCCCCGCGGCCCGCCTCGCTTGCCCGTCGTCGTGCCATCGTCACCGCTCGTCACTTGCCGCGGTGGTACAGTCGGTACACGTCAGCGCGACGCAAGCCGTGGCCACGGGCCACCCGCCGGATGGCCTCGCTGGCTGGAAGGCCGTGGCGTACCAGAAGATCGATCTCCGCCACCAGCAGCTCCCGGGACGGGACCGGCGCGGTCGCCTCCCGGGGACCGGCCTCGGTAGCAGCGGCAGCGGGCTCCTCCCCCAGGGCCTCCCCTTCACCGCCCTCCAGGACGGGGACCTCCTCCGACGTCAGCCCGTCGGCTCCCGGTGCGCCCCCCACCGTGCCATCGTCGATAGGGGGGGCTCCGGCGGCGACTTCCCCGCCTGGGGCGCCTCCCGCCGCGTGGGCCTTCAACGCGCGGGGCGGCAGCAAGACCAGGGTGTACTCGCCGCGCGCCGGCCGGGCGGAGACCTCGGCCACGAGATCCGCGACCCGACCATACCGGATCTCTTCGAAACGTTTCGTCAGCTCCCGGGCGAGGACCAGCCGGCCGTCGGGGATGAGCCGCGCCAGGTCCCCCAGCGTTTCCCCCAGCCGGTGAGGCGCTTCGAAGAAGACCACCGGCCCGGGCCACGCGCGCCAGGAGGCGATCCGCGCCCGGCGACGCTCGGGATCGCGGGGGAGGAACCCCTCGAACAGGTACCGGTCCGCCCCGAAGCCAGATACCGACAGCGCCGCCATGGCGGCACTGGGACCCGGCACGGGCGACACGGGCAGGCCGGCGCCGGCGACGGCGGCAACGATTCGTGCACCGGGATCGGCCACACCGGGCGTCCCGGCGTCCGTCAAGAGAGCCACCACCTCGCCTGCCCGTAACCACCGGATCACCTCGGCGGCCCTGCGCTCCTCATTGTGCTCGTGGCACGAGACCAAGCGGGCGGCGATCCCGAAGCGCTCCAGCAGCCGGCGGCTGTGCCGCGTGTCCTCGGCCAGCACCCGGTCGGCGTGCACCAGAACCTGCAGGAGGCGCAGGCTGGCGTCGCCCATGTTGCCGATGGGCCCGCCACAGACGTACAGGGTTCCCGGAGCGATCCAGTCCGCCGGTTCTTCCAGAAACGCGGTCACTGCTCGCGCCAGGTCACGCAACATTCCCGCCTCCCGGGAGCTGCCGGTGCCTGTCTCACCCCACCTGGGCCCGGCGGCATGCCCGCCACACACGCCAGCAAAAGACCTCGAGGGCCAACAACCGGTTGGCGTTGGCCTGCCACGCCCGGCGGAGTTGGGCCAGCGCCCCGGTCCACGCGGCCCTGGCCTCCGGCGTCACCG
>QGUQ01000336.1 GCA_003242195.1 Bacillota bacterium
CATGAGCTGATGGGGTTGGTAGTCGCGAAACTTCTTCGCGTTCATAGCGTTGGAGGATTTCGACATTTTCGTCCAAACTACTGCCAACAGCCCGGTTTATGCAGCATTATTCACACGGGCTGCTAGGCCTGTGACCGTCTCGGCGCCCTCCGCGCCGAACGCGGCCCCGAGGCCACCCACGAACAGGGCGAAGACCGCGCCTCCGAGCCCGAACAGACCACCGACGATGCCCAGGACCAGAGAAGCCAAGCGCATGACTGCACCCCCCAGTCTAAGGAGAGGTGAGGGGCGAGAGCGTCCCGCCCCTCACTTAACTCCCTCGAAGAACACCCGCGCGTCACTGGAGGACAAGAACTCCTCGACAGCAATCAAGCCGCCCTTGACGGCACCGCTCGGTATGGACCAGCAGACATTAGCCTCGACACTAGCCCCGGGGAATAGCTCGTCAACGTCGTAGATGGAGTCAGGTATGACGCCGCACGACGTGTCGCCGCCACGCCAATACAGTACGCGATTGGCACCGAGGTATCCGGTCATCAGATGCAGCCATGGGGTGCCTGATTCCTTGCCGACATAAGTAAACCTGAGCCGCGCCATTACAAACTGGTGGCCCTCCGCGGGAGGCTCGTTGAACATGTTCTCCTCGCGGATGATCGGCCAGGCATCCTCCACTATGTCGACGACCGCTACCCGCCAGTTATCTCCAACCTTGACCTCCGTACCCAGGGGTGCTGGGTTCTCGCGCGTGCCCACTGGCGCCTTGCCACCCAACTTCTCGTAGGCTCGGTAGGCAACGGCCGCCGCTTGTCCACGTGGGAGGTTCTGGGTGGGCCGGAAGGTATCGCCATAGCCCTGCATGATGCCTGCGGCAGCCACAGCACCGATGTGTTTAGCAAGGGTGCTGTTGTCGGGCACGTCCTTGAAGTTCTCGGGCTGAAGCGGTAGGTTCAGCGCCCGTTGAAGGATGGCCGCAGCTTCCTGGCGGCTGATGGGCTTGTTGTAGCCAAAGGTGCCATCTTTGTAGCCACTAATGTAGCCCGCCTTGTATGCTTTGACCACGTACTGGTACAGTGTCTGGCCCGGCTGAACATCAGGGAAGGGCTCACTACCTGCCGGCAGTGTCTTCTTGGTGGCTGTCTCCACGGCCAGGACAACCATCTTCGCGAAGGCAGCCCGGGTCACGTTCTCATTCGGACGGAACGTGCCGTCCTCGTAGCCGCTTATGAGGCCAGCGTTGTACGCTTTAACAATCTCATCGGCCAACGTGCCGCTTACGTCCCGGAACGGGCCATCAGCTTCCGCAGCGGAAAGCGGAGTCACCAGCACCGCCAGAATGGTCAGAATACTCACGGCAATGTGGCGCATCCATGCATCCCCCCGTTCCAATACGTGCCGAGGCCGCCACCGAGCAGCCCAGGAATGTCCATTGCCGACAGAATCACCGCGGTCCATTCGAACAAAGATGTGTAAACAAGCGAATAGAGAGGGAGTTCACATCATCGGGGGAACCGTCACCTCCTTCGCACTCCGGGGCCCCGAACTCAGCCTCGATGAGTCTGACGCGGAGTCCCTTGACCACCACAGGCTGCGTATCGCGAAGGGTGACACTTCCGGTCAGGCTGGGGTGGGGTTGGCAGCAGGCTAGACGGCCACAGGCTCGTTCGCGGAACGGCCGCACGCTACCAGTAGTGCGGCAATTGCCAGGATGTATACGCTCAACTGACGTATCCCGGGCTACTCCGCGGTCGTCACAGGGCGTTCCCCGCCCTATCTCAGGGGGTTGGCCTCGTTGTCGGCGCGGAGGACGACCATCGTGCCGCGGCGGTACACCCGGGGCAACTGGGCCTCGAAAACGTCTGACCATAGGACCACCGCGATCTGGCCGTTCTCGCAGTTCGGCTGCTGCCGGACGATCACGATGTTGCCCCCTAAGGTAACCCACGGTTGCCGCTCTGTGACACAACTGTTACGTGCGTATATTTACGTGCCTATATTCTAGCATTGAAACCGGTCATTGGCAGGCTGCAGTCATACGTTGCGAAAGTGTCATGATGCCCCCGGTAAGGACATCTGGTTGCGATCCGCAGCAAGGCAGGGCTCGTCCAGGGTGAGATTGCCGGCAGGGTGGGCGTCTCCCTACTGTTCTCCAGAATTGTCGAGAATGGCGTAAGAAATCCGGCCCTCCAAGTGGCGTTTCCGCATCGCGGACGGTCTTGGCGATGACCCGAGGGACCTGTTCGGTGACGTGCTACCTGAGAAGTGAGCGAAATGCACCTAGGGGCGCTTCACCTTGCCCGACCGCCTGGCTCCGCCGGTCTGTGCCCTCCCTAGGCGCACCGGGGAGGCACTTCCCAGCTAGACCGATGGCCAGCGGTTACCCCTGTATCGGGGGGCCTCCGGCAAGCTGCTCCTGGCCTACTTGCGGGAGGACCAGCGCGAGGCAATCCTGGAGCAGGTACCGCTCGACGCCGCATCCCGCGATCGGCTCCGCGCGGAACTGGTAGCGATCCGCCAAGCGGGGTATGCCACCAGTTTTGGGGAAAGACAGCCCGAGATTGCGTCCCTGGCGGTGCCGGTGCGACGCCGATCGGGGACGATCGCGGCGGCCCTTGCCGTCTCGGGGCCCGAGAGCCGCCTGAGGCCGGAGCGCATGCAGGCACTGCTGCCGACGGTGCGGTCTACGGCGGAGGGGCTCGGCCGGCTCTTGCCATGATGCCTGCAGCGGGGGGCATAGGCGGCCGTGTCCGGCGGGGGGGGGGCGGGCGGGCACGGCGGGGGGCCCCCGCCGGGAGGGGTGCAGCCGGCGAGGCGCCGGGGCGCGCCGCGGGCGCCCGGCCGGG
>QGUQ01000029.1 GCA_003242195.1 Bacillota bacterium
CTGGTGCGCCGGGCCCGGGATCTGTCGCACCGCTATCACGTGGGCCTGATGATGCTGCAGGCCCAGGAGGAGGAACGACGCCGCCTGGCCCGCGACATCCACGACGGGCCGGCCCAGATGCTGGCCAACGTGGTCCTGCGGCTGGAGGTCTGCCAGCGGCTCCTGGCGGAGGACCCCGACCGGGCCCGGACCGAGCTGGAGCGCCTGAAGCAGATGGTGCGGGACAGCCTGCAGGATGTGCGCAAGATCATCTTCGACCTGCGCCCGATGGCGCTGGACGACCTCGGCCTCGTCCCGGCCCTGCGCCAGTACGTGGCCGGTTTCGAGGAAAAGACGGGCCTGCCGACGAGGCTCGTAACCCGCGGGCCCGTCCGCAGGCTGGACCCCGCTGTGGAGATCACGGTGTACCGGGTGGTGCAAGAGGCCCTGAACAACGTGTGGAAACACGCGTCCGCCACGGAGGCGGTCGTCCGGCTCGAGTTCGCCCGGGACCGCCTGTGGGCGGAGGTCATCGATGACGGGGTCGGGTTCGATCCCGCGGAGGGGGCGGGCCGGGTAGACCGGTTCGGCCTGACGAACATGCGGGAACGGGTGGGGATGGTGGATGGCCGGCTGGATGTGGTCAGTGAGCGGGGGAAGGGAACGCGGGTCCGGATCGAGGTCCCGGTGGGGAGGGAGCTGGCGCGCGATGCCGATCAGGGTCTTGATCGTTGACGACCACGCCCTGCTGCGCGAGGGCCTGCGCCAGGTGCTGCAAGGGGAGCCCGACATCCTGGTGGTGGGCGAGGCGCGGACGGGCGAGGAGGCGGTCCGGGAGGCGGTCCGCCTGCGGCCGGACATCGTCGTCATGGACATCAACCTGCCCGACATCTCCGGCATCGAGGCGACCAGGCGCATCAAGGAGGCCTGCCCGGACGCGGGCATCCTGGTCCTCACCATCCACGACCAGGAAGAATACCTGTTGGAGGCCATCGCCGCGGGTGCGGCCGGCTTCGTCCTCAAAGACGTCGAGCCGCGGACACTGGTGCACGCCATTCGCCTTTGCTGCCGCGGCGAGGGGTACATTCACCCCACCCTGTCTGCCCGGGCGCTGTCCCGCCGCCGGGAGCGCTGGGCCCCCGTGGGGACGGGGATCCCCGAGCCCCTGACCCGTCGCGAGTTCGAAGTGCTCCAGTTGGTCGCGGAAGGCGCCTCGAACCGGGAGATCGGGGAGCGGCTCTTCATCAGCGAGAAAACGGTGAAGAACCACATCACCTCCATCTTTCGCAAGCTGGGCGTGAGCGACCGCACCCAGGCGGTGATCCACGCCATTCGGGAGGGCTGGGTCAAGGTCTGACGGTCCCATCCGGCACCCGCCCGGGACACCCGCGCGCTCCCACAGCGATGCCCGACCCGCCGTGCCGGCAGCTTCGCCGGCCCTTTTCGTGTCTCCGGCTCGTCCTCCCTTGGGAGGGCGGCCGTGCCTTCCCGGACGGCCGTCATGGCCATCCGACGAAACGGGCTCGTAGACCCCCACAGAGGGATTGTGAAATCCATCACAACCCGCAGCCTTTGCCTCTTCCTATGCTGGAAACGCCCCGGAACGATGCCGCATCGCCAGCAGGGAAATTCCGGGGGCCGGGCCGGTTCCCCGTCCTTCCCGGCCGGCCGGTTCCCGCTGACGGTTCGGGTTCGTCCGTGGGTGGATCCTGAGCCGGCGCCGCTCAAACTGCAAGGGACCTAGGGGATGATGGGCGTGGATGCAGGCCTGTTACTCTACCTGCTAGCGGTGCCGCTGGTGACCGCCCTGCTGGCCTTCCTGCTCAAGTCCCGCCGTCTCGTCGAAGGCCTCCACGTGCTGGGAACTGCGCTCCTCTGTTCCCTGTCCCTGCGGCTGGTGACCGCAGTATCGGGAGGGAGGCTGCTCGCCCTCCATGACTTGCTGCATGCCGACCAGCTGTCCGCCCTGCTGGTCTTCATCATCGGGGTCATGGGCTTTCTGGTCGGGCTGTACTCCGTTGGGTACATGCGGCAGGAGTTGGAGGGCGGGGAAACGGACGAGCCACAACTCTCATCGTACTACGGGCTCTTCCACCTCTTCCTGTTCACCATGGTGTTGTCGGCGCTGGCCAACAACCTCGCTCTGCTCTGGGTGGCGGTGGAGGCCACGACCCTGGCTTCGGCCTTCCTGGTCGGCCATCACCGGCGGCAGACGGCTGCCGAAGGGGCGTGGAAGTACGTCCTCCTCTGCAGCATCGGGCTGGCCTTCGCCCTGTACGGGACCATCCTGACCTATGTCAATGCCTTCTCCGTGCTGGGTGACGCCCACCGGGCGCTGTTGTGGACGGAACTGGCCCGGAACGCCGGCAGCCTGGATCCGCAGTTGATGAAGCTGGCCTTCGTGTTCATCCTGATCGGTTTCGGGACCAAGGCCGGCCTCTTCCCCATGCACACCTGGCTGCCCGATGCCCACAGCGAGGCGCCGAGCCCTGCCAGTGCCCTGCTTTCGGGCGTCCTGCTGAAGAGCGCCCTGGTGGGAATCATGCGGTATTACTCCATCGCCTCGCAGGCCGTGCCCGATGGGTTTGCCCAGAGGTTGCTCCTCGTCTTCGGGTTGCTGACGGTCTGTGCGGGCGCGCTCTTCATCCTGGTGCAGCCGGATCTCAAGCGCAAGCTGGCCTACAGCAGCATCGAGCACGTGGGCGTCATCGCCACCGGGCTCGGTGTCGGCGGCCCCCTGGGAGTGTTCGCCGCCCTGTTTCACACGCTGAATCACAGTGTGACCAAGTCGGTACTCTTCTGCACCGCCGGCACCATCGGCTTGCGGTACGGCACGCGGGATACCACCAGGATCCGCGGCGTCCTGAAGGTCATGCCCCTCACCGGGGCGATGTTCCTGGCAGGGGTCGTCGCCGCCGCGGGCTCACCGCCTTTCGGGATCTTCCTGAGCGAGTTCACCACCATCGCGGCGGGGCTGGGCAACGGCCAGATCGCGTCCACGGCGCTCTTGATCGCGGGCCTTCTCATCGCCTTCGTGGCCCTGGTCCTGCTGGTCAGCGAGACCGTGTTCGGTCCCGCCCCGGACGATCCGCCGCGCGGTGACGGGAATGCGCTGATGACCATCCCTGTCGGCGTCCTGGTCGCCCTCATGGCCGTCCTGGTCCTGCTGCCGGGCCCGTTGCACGAGCTGGTTTACGGGGCCGTCGCCGTCGTGCTCCAGGCCCGGTAGCGGACAACGCCGGGCCCGCCGGGTGCGGATCGTCACGGGCCGCCCTGCGGGCAGCGGAGGTGCAAGCAGGTGCTAGCGTACGCGCTGGGCAGCATCGCCTTTCCACTCGTAGGGAGCGCCGTGGTTCTCCTCGCGCGGGAGCGTCACGCCAAGGCGATCGGGCACCTGTTCTCGTTCCTCGCCTTCCTCTCGGGACTGGCGCTGCTCGCGAAGGTTGCCCTGCACGGGGAGAGCGGCGCGCAGGATCTCCTGGCCGTCGGCAACTGGACGGTCTTCGGTGTGACCATCGACGGGCTAAGCGTGCTGGTCAACTTCATGGTGGTCCTGATCGGGTGGCTGATTTGCCTCTACTCCGCCGGGTACATGACGGTGCACAACCAGGAACACCCGATCAGCGAGGGAATGCGCCGGTATTACGCCTTCCTCCTCCTCTTCATCGCGTCCATGTCCGGGCTGGTCTTCAGCTCCACCCTCATCGCCCAGCTGTTCTTTTTTGAAGTGACCGGCCTCTGCTCCTGGGCGCTGATCGGGTTCTACGGCGATCCCGACTCCCGGCGCTCGGCCCTGTGGGCCATCATCCTGACCCATGCGGCCTCCCTCGGGCTTTATGTGGCGACGGCCTTCGTCTTCCTCCAGACGGGCAGCTTCGACGTCGAAGCCCTGGCCCAGCTACCCGCCCACAGCAAGGTCGTGGTCTTCCTGGGCATCATGCTGGCCTGCTGGGGCAAGTCGGCCCAGCTGCCCTTCCATCCCTGGCTGCCCCGCGCCATGGTGGCGCCGACGCCGGTCAGCGCGTACCTGCACGCCGCCTCCATGGTCAAGGTCGGGGTGTACATCTTCGCCCGCTCCGTGCTGGCGGCGGGTGGCGTGCCGCCCGTGGTCGCCCGGGTGGGCATCGTCATGGCCGTGGCCACCATGCTCTATGGCTTCCTCATGTATTTCCCGCAGCGCGACATGAAGCGGCTGCTGGCCTATTCCACCATCGCCCAGCTGTCCTACATCTTCATGGCCATCTCCCTGGCGGCCTACGGATCGCAGACCGCCTTCCTGGGCGGCGTGACCCACATCTTCAACCATGCTTTCGCCAAGGCCCTGTTCTTCCTGGTGGCCGGCACGCTGGCCTACACCTCCGGCACGCGGCAACTGCCCGCGTTCAGCGGCATCCTGCACAAGATGCCGCTGGTGGGCGTCGGTTACGTCGCCGCGGCCATGGCCATCACGGGAGTTCCTCCCTTCAACGGGTTCTTCAGCAAGTTCCTGATCATCTGGTCGGGGCTGGAGATGGGTCTGGACGACGTCCTGGTCCTGGTGCTGGTCGTCCTGGCGCTGATCGAGTCCGTAGGCAGTTTCATCTGGATCCTGCGCTGGACGACGGTCAACGTCCTGGGAGCGCCGTCGGCGACCGTCTCGCAGGCCATCGCGCCCACGGCGTCCATGCAGTTCGTCCTGGCCTTGTTGATCGTCATGACGCTGTCTTCCCAGTACCTCGCCTTCGCGCTCATGCAGCGGTGACCGTCTCCCGGCGCCGGGGCGGTGGGCGCGTCCAGCCGCCCGGATCGCGCGGGAAACGCGGGAGGTCGGATTCCTGTGAACGGAGAGCTGCAGGGGAGGATCGAGCAGGTTCAGGACCCCATCGGCTCCTTGCGGACCAAGTTCGGCAGGGCCATCCTCGACGAGCAGTGGCAGGCTGCCGATCAGGTCACGGTCACGGTCGGCCTGGAGGCGCTGCCGGACGTGGTGGCAGAGCTGTATCACGGCCAGGGCGCTTGGCTCTCCAGCGTGGTGGGCAACGACGAGCGGGACCTGAACGGGCACTTCGCCGCGTACTACGTCCTCTCCCTCGAGAATGAGGCCGAGCCCGAGAAGAGCCGGTGGGTGACCGTCAAGGTGCTGGTTCCTGCCGACCGCCCGGAGTTCCCCTCGGTGACGCCCCGGGTGCCGGCGGCGGTGTGGTACGAGCGGGAGCTCCGGGACATGTTCGGGCTGGAGCCCGTCGGCCTGCCCGACAAGCGGCGGCTCGTCTTGCCGGACGACTGGCCGGAGCACCTCCATCCCCTGCGCAAGGATTCCATGGACTACCGCTTCCGCCCCGAGCCCGTGACCGAGGAAGAGACGTACGAGTTCGTGGGCCCGGAGGGCGAGGGCATCGTGGAGGTACCGCTGGGGCCGCTGCACATCACCTCCGACGAACCCGGCCACTTCCGCCTCTACGTGGACGGCGAGCAGATCGTGGACGCCGATTACCGCCTGTTCTACGTCCACCGAGGCATCGAGAAGCTGGCGGAAAACCGGATGGACTACGATCAGGTGAACTTCCTCGCCGAGCGCATCTGCGGGATCTGCGGCTACACCCACAGCGTCGCCTATGCCTCGGCCATGGAGACGGCCAACGGGATCGATGTGCCCCCTCGCGCCCAGTACATCCGCACGATCCTGCTGGAAGTGGAGCGCCTGCACAGCCACCTGCTCAACCTGGGCATCGCCGTCCACCTGGTGGGCTTCGACGCCGGGTTCATGCAGTTCTTCCGGGTCCGCGAAAAGGCCATGAAGATGGCCGAGATCCTGACCGGCGGCCGCAAGACGTATGGCTTGAATCTCATCGGGGGCGTGCGGCGGGACATCTTGAAGAACGAGCGCGTCGAGGTCCTGCGCCTGGCGGGCGAGTTGCGGGCCGAGTTGTCGGACCTGGTCGACATCATGATGAACACGACCAACTTCGTGGCGAGGACCAAGGGGGTCGGACGCCTCGACCCGGAGGTGGCCCGCCGATTCAGCGCGGTGGGCCCCAACCTGCGGGGCTCCGGCTTCCGGCGGGACACGCGCCGTTGCCATCCCTACGCGGCCTACGATCGCATCCCCTGGGAGGTCATCGCCGAGGACGGGTGCGACGTGCTGTCCAGGCAGCTGGTGCGGGCCGCCGAGGTGTTCGAGTCGCTGAACATCATCGAACGGTGCCTGGAGGACCTGCCGCCCGGCCCCGTGCTGGCGGAGGGCTTCACGTACAAGCCCTTTGCCTTCGCCCTGGGATACACCGAGGCACCCAGGGGCGAGAACGTCCACTGGGTGATGACCGGTAGCCAGCGGAAGGTCTACCGCTGGAGGCCGCGGGCGTCGACGTACAACAACTGGCCCGGGCTCCGCTACATGTTCCGGGGCAACGTGCTGGCGGACGCGCCGCTGATCGTGGCCAGCATCGATCCTTGCTATTCCTGCGCGGAGCGCGTCACCGTGGTGGACGTGCGCAAGAAGAAGGCGAAGACCATCGAGTACGCCCGGCTGGAACGGTACTGCCAAGAGCGCCGGTATTCCCCGCTCAAGGACTAGAGGCCGCGGCATCCAGGGGGAGGGCGACCGTCCGTGTTCAAGCTGCTGAAGAAGGTGCTGCAAGTCGGCGAGGCGACCAGCAGGTATCCCTGGCAGCCGCTGGAGCTGGCCCCCGGTTTTCGAGGCAAGCCCGTCTACGACTTCGACCGGTGCATCGCCTGCGGCGCCTGCGCCACCGCTTGCCCGCCCAACGCCATCACCATGGACCAGAACCGGGAGCGCGGGGTGGTGACGTGGAAGCTGGACTACGGGCGGTGCATCTTCTGCGGCCGGTGTGAGGAGGTATGCCCCGCGGGCGCCATCCGCCTCTCCACCGACTTCGAGCTGGCATCCCTCGTCCGGGAAGACCTGTACTGCACGGCCGACCTGGGCCTCATGCCCTGTGCCGCTTGCGGGCGATACTTCGCGCCCCGCCGGCAGGTGGAATACGCCCTGACCAGCTTGCGGCAAGCGGGGTTTGCGGACGTGGACCGGTGGCGGCGGGTGCTGGAAGTCTGCCCCCAGTGCCGCCGGCGCGAAAGGGCACTGGCCGTGCCGAGCCCGGCCTTGGGGGCGAGGAAGGGAAAGGGCGGGGAGCGGGCATGAAGGAACGGGACGTCAAGCTCGATGATCTCAAGGACAAACTCCGCCGGGTGATTCGCCGGTCCGTGTACGTGTACCGCGTGGACTGCGGCGGGTGCAACGGCTGCGAGATCGAGATCTTCGCCGCCATCACGCCCGTTTTCGACGCCGAGCGGTTCGGTATCAAGGTGGTCGCCTCGCCGCGGCACGCGGACATCCTGCTGCTGACCGGCCCGGTGACCCGCGCCATGCGGTTGCCGGCGCTCCGGGCGTACGCGGCGGCGCCCGATCCCAAGATCGTCATCGCCTACGGCGCCTGCGCCTGCAGCGGCGGCATCTTCCATGACTGTTACGGCGTCTGGGGGGGCGCCGAAAGCCTCTTCCCCGTCGACGTGTACATTCCCGGATGCCCGCCGACGCCAGGCGCGACCCTGTACGGCTTCGCCGTCGCCCTCGACCTCCTCCATCAAAAGATCCGGCGCCAGGACCACGTGGAAAGGGAGCCCGCCACCGTCGCGCCACGTCATGAAGGCATCCCTCCGGACCTGGTCAAGGCGATCCAGAAGGAGGCCCGCCTCCTCTGCGGGTACTGGCAGGGCCGCCTCATCGCCGACCGGTACCTGGAACTCATCCGCGATGGCGACCCCGACGCCGTGGACCGCCGGGTGAAGGAAATGGCCCGGCAATCCGGAGACCCGCGCATGACCGAGGTCCTCCTCTGCCTGCACCGCGTGTACCTGGAAAGGACGGGGGCCTATGAGCCAGACCGTGCAGGTGTACAGGCTGTCCGCCAGGTTCGTTGACGAGCGGGACGCTCCTCCGGAGATCGAGCAGCTCAAGCTGTACACGCTGGCGCTGGGTCACCACATCGGCGTGGTGGACTGCCTCTCGCCCGTCCTGACCGTGCCGGCCGCGGACTTCTTCCAGATGGTTCGCCACCTGCCGGACGGGCCGGCACGGAACAAGCTGGAGGGTCTGGCTACGTGGGGTGAGATCGAGATCCGGCACGACCACGCGCGGGTTCTGCGGGCGGCCATGTCGGGTGCGGACAAGGCGCCGGGGGCCGGTCCGTGGGTGGAGGACTTCGTCAGCTGCCTGCAGGCGGTGGAGCGAACGCCGGCGGCGTACCTGGTGGTGAGGCTAAGTGAAGGGCCTGGTGATCACCGTCGGTAACGAGCTCATGGGCGACGACGGCGCCGGTCCCCTCCTGGCGCGGCTGCTGGAAGAAAGAGGCGTGCCGGGGTGGACGGTCCTCGATGGGGGCGTCATGCCCGAGAACGTCCTCCACCAGGTGCGCGCCATCCGCCCCGACAAGGCCGTCGTCGTCGACGCCTGTGAGATGAACCTGGAGGCGGGCAGCGTGCGGTTCGTCTCGGAGGGGGACATCGGCTCGGACTTCTTTCTGACGACCCACCGGCTCCCCCTGGTCTTCTTCCTGGCCGCGTTGCGGCAAATCGTGCCGGAGGTCTACTTCATCGGCATCCAGCCACGGCACGTCGCCTTCGGCGCACCCATCTCCCCGGAGGTGCGGCGGGCCGTCGAACGGGTCCGGCGCCGGCTGGAGGAGGGGCGCCTGGACTTTCCCCGCTATCCGTAGTCTCCGGCCGGCCCGCCCCGGGCCCGCGCCGGTTCCCCCGACATCTCGCGGCGGCGGGTGATGCCCGGTGCACGAAGTCTCCATCGCCCAGAGCCTTCTCGAGCTCGCCCTCCAGGTGTCGCGGGAGCAGGGCTTGGGGCGCGTCAAGGCCATCTATGTCCGGGTCGGCGTCCTGTCGGGCGTGGTCCCGGATGCCCTGGAGTTCGCCTTCGAGGCCGTCAGTGAGGGGACCCCGCTGGCGGGAGCGGCGCTGGTGATCGAAGAAGTGCCCGTCAAGGTCTTTTGCTCCCCTTGCGGCGAAGAGCACCTGTTGAGACGGCCTTTTCCGATGCGGTGTCCCGCCTGCGGGAAGCCGGTGGACAAGATCATGGGCGGGCGCGAGATCGAGTTGCGCGCCCTGGAAGGCACGGGATGAGGTGACCGGGGTGGACCAACACGTCGTGGCTCCCCGCATCGTCGAGGTACGGCAGAACGTCCTGAAAAAGAACGATGCCCTGGCGCGGGAACTGCGCCGGGAATTCGCGGCGGCGGGCGTCTTCGTGGTCAACCTGGTGTCCGGCCCGGGAGCGGGCAAGACGACCCTCCTGGCCGAGACGTTGCAGCGGCTCGGCCGCCGGTACAGGGTGGCGGCGCTGGTCGGCGACTTGGCGACCGACAACGACGCGGAACGGTTGCGGCGGACGGGAGCGCAGGTGCGCCAGATCACGACGGGTACCGTCTGTCACCTGGAGGCGGCCATGGTCAAGGCGCACCTGGAGGGCTGGCGCCTGGAGGAATTGGACTTCCTGTTTATCGAAAATGTGGGCAACCTGGTGTGTCCCGCCAGCTACGACCTCGGGGAAAGCCTGCGGGCGATCCTCTTCTCCGTCACCGAGGGGGAGGACAAGCCGGCCAAGTATCCTCCCCTGGTCAACACGGCCGACGTCGCCGTCGTGACCAAGATCGACCTGGCGGAGGTGGTGGGGTTCGACCGGAAGCGGTTTCTCTCGGCCCTCCGGGACGTGCGGCCCGGACTCCCCGTCCTGGAGGTGTCCGCGCGCACGGGCGCGGGGATGAACGCCTGGCTCCGGCTGCTGGAGCAAGGCAAGGAGGCGCTTGCCCGGCCGTCCCAGCCGCTGCGGGCTTGACGGCTTCCCAGTGAAGGCAGGGAGGGGCTCGCCCCAGACTCGGGAGAAGGAGCGGGTCAAGGAAATGGAACTCTCGCTCGTACTCGGCCTCGCGGTGTTGCTCGGCATACGGCACGCGCTGGATCCCGACCACTTGGTGGCCGTGTCCACGCTGGTCTCGGAAGAACGCCGCCTCTGGCCGGCGGCGCGCTTGGGGCTCATCTGGGGCATCGGGCACCTCATCCCCATCGCCCTGGTGGGACTTCCCCTGGTGCTCCTGCGGCTTCAGCTTCCACCGCGGATGGAGGAACTGGCCGATCTGGGCGTGGGCGTCCTGCTGGTGGCCCTGGGGGCCGTCACCCTGGTACGGGTGGTCCGGGAGCGGGTGCACTTCGACGTCCATACCCATGACGATACGGTTCACGGCCATTTCCACAGGCCGGGACACCGCCATCCGTCCGTGGAGCTGGACCGCCGCCAGTGGGTCACGCTGGGGTTCGGCTTCGTCCACGGCCTGGCCGGCAGCGGCAGCGCCGCGGTGCTTGCCATGCAAGCCGCCCCCACCTTCGCGGGGGCCGTGCTGTGGGTGCTGGTCTTCGGGCTGGGCACGATCCTGGGGATGTTCGGCATGACGCTGTTCATCGCCGCTCCCGCCCTGGCCGTGGTGTCCCGGCAGCAGCTCACCTACGCCGCCGTTCGCGTCCTGGCAGGTCTTTGTAGCGTCGCCTTCGGCGGATACATGATCTGGACGATCCTGCCCGGCGTCCTCGCGTAACGTGTGGGTGGGGCGCGTGGGCCGGCCGAGGAACCCGGTTCGGTGCGTGAACCTTCCGTAGCGCAGAAGTCGGGCCCGTCGGTGACGGGCCCGTTGTCTTTCGGCCGACCGCCCGGCTCCCAGCAGCCCGCGGGCCGCCGGTCATGTCTTCCTTCCCGGGTCCCGGTTGCCCGGGACCCGGGTCCTGCCACCACAACGGGACTTGAGGACCCGCGATTCGGGACTTCCCGCCGATGGGTTGCGTGGCGCCCCCTCCTCTACAGTGAAAGCGAGAGAGGCACGACCCCGGGAGGGGAGGAGGGCAAGAGAGATGATGCGGCTGTTTGCCTGGTGGGAAGGGTTCAAGCACCGCCTGCGGGACGAGCGCGGGCAGGGCATGGTGGAGTACGGGCTGATCATCGCGCTGGTGGCTGTGGTAGTAATCGCCGCCCTGGGGATGTTGGGTAACAAGCTCGATACCTTGTTTAGGGGGATCGAGCAAGAGATCAACACGCCTTGATGTGATGGCTCTTCACACCGAGGTTTCCATCGGGTTCATCCCAGGATCTCCCCCCGCGGCGGCGGGGCAGCGGATCGCACGGCCGCGCCCCGCCGCCGGCCTTGTCAGCCGGACCGCCGGTCGAGGGTCTGGCGGACTTGCGAACCGGGGACAGGGAGAGCGAATTCACGGCAGCGGCGCCGGGCATGGGGAGCGGGAAGGCCATGGATAGCGGTCGCTGGCCGGACCGGGTCGGGCAGCAGGGGATCCCTGTCGGCGCCAAGGGGCGGGGCCGGCGGCGGGCGGGCCGCGGCCAGGTGGGGCAGGCGCTGGTGGAGTTCGCCCTGGTGCTGCCCGTCCTGCTCCTGATCCTCGCGGCCATCGTCGACTTCGGGCGGCTCTTCTACAGCGTGCTGGCCGTGCACCACGC
>QGUQ01000337.1 GCA_003242195.1 Bacillota bacterium
CCGGACCCCGGGCCTCTCCCCGGACCAAGGTGGTGGGGCGGGAACCCCGGGCGCCGCTGGTGGACCCCCTGGCGGCCCAGATCCCCGTTGACACCGAACACGTCCCCGCCCGCCCCGCCGGGTCGACGACGCCCGTGGCGAGCCGCGCCATGGACTACTACGCCGTGGCCATGAGCGCCATGATGATCTTCTTCGCGGCGGCGCGCGGCAGGGACTCGTTGCTGGAAGATCGCCAGACCCACGTCTACTTCCGCGTGCGGGCGGGCGGCATCGGACGCGGCACCTATCTCCTCGGCAAGCTGACCGGCACCGTGCTGACCGCCATCCTGTTCATGGTCGTGATGGCCGGCAGCACGCGCCTGCTCTTTGGCGTCCGCTGGGGCGACCCGGCCGCCTGGGCGCTGCTGACCGTGACCGCGTCCCTGGCGGCAGCCGGCTTGAACGTGGTGTTGATGGCGCTGATCCGCCGCCCGGACGTGCTGGACGGCGCGTCGGCGGCGGTGTTCCAGGTGATGGGCTTCTTCGGCGGGTCCATGATGCCCATTTACATGTTCCCCGACATCATGACCCGCATCTCGAAGTTCCTTCCCAACCGCTGGATGCTGGACGGCTTCCTCGCCGTGGCCGCTGGGAGCGGGGTTCCCGCCATCCTGGACGAGGCCGCCGCGCTGGCGGCGACGGCGCTGGTGTTGTTCGTCCTGGGCTGGTCGCTGGATGCGGCGGCCGCCCGAGCGGCCCAGGAGGTGTGAGGGCGTGTCCATGGTGCGCTACGCCTGGACGGTGGGGTGGGGCCAGCTCGTGCGGACGGCCCGGCACCCGCTGAGCTTCATTGCGATGGTCGTCCTGCCCCTGGTCTTCGCCCTGGGTGTCGGCCTCCTGTTCTCCGGCGGCAGTGACAAGGCGCCCACCCTCATCGTGGTGGACGAAGACCGTTCCGCCGAGGCGGCCGCCCTCGTCGACGGCCTCCGCGCCACCCCCTTTGACGTGCGGCTGCGGGCGCGGGAGGAGGCCTCGGAGATCTTGCTGGCTGGACGGGAGGACGTGGCCATCGTGATCCCCGCGGGGTTTGGGCAGTCCGTCCGCGAGGGGCGGCCGCGGCTGGAGGTCCTGTACGGCCCGGGTTACGAGCCGGGCGGTGTGGAGGCGCGAGCTCGGGCCCTGGTTCGGGCCCTGGCGCGGGGCCAGTCCCTCGATCCCCTCCCCGTCGTCGAGGAGGGCCCGCGCCCCACGGCGGACCCGGACGACTTCCCGCTGCTGCGGACGGTTTGGGGCGTCTATGTGATGTTCGTCCTGGCCACCCTGCTGCAGACCGCAGCCAACCTGCACGACGAGCGGCGCCTGGGAACCCTCCCCCGCATGCTCGTCATGGGCGTCCCTTACGGTGCCGTCATCGCCGGCCACGGCCTGGCGATGGTGTTGCTGGGCATCTTGCAAGCCATCGTGTTCTTCGCGGTCTCCGGCGCCGCGGGTGTCCCCTGGCTGGCTGCCGGCCCCCTGGCCGTTGCCCTGCCTGCGCTGGGCGTCATCCTGGCGGCAAGCGGCCTGGGCATGGCGATCATGGGTCTGGCTCGCTCGGCTGCCCAGGTGCGCAACGCGGCCATCATCCTGGCTCCCTCCCTGGGCATGCTGGGCGGTGCCTTCTGGCCCCTGGACGTCGCACCCGCCACCATGCAGCAGGCGGGGCGGGTGAGCCTGGTGTATTGGTCCATGGAGGCCATCCGGGAGGCCTTCGCCTACGCCGGGCCGGGGGCCGGGCAGGCCCTGCCCCTGGCGGTGCTGATGCTGTTCGCCACCCTGGGCCTGGCGGCCGGAGTGTACGGATTGCGGCGGATGGCGGTCTAATCCCCGCCGTGGCGGCTTGCCGGTCGCCATGGGCAAGCCGACAGACAGCCGGTCCGTGGCCCACCGGCAAAGCGGGCGGGATCGTTGCAATACTGGCAGGCGTGAAGCGAGGGAACCCGTCGGGCGATGAACCCGTGGCGCCTGGATGACGGGGTTGATCAGTGGGAATGGCGCTTGCAGGGCGCGCGCTTCGCCCTCCTGGCGGGAGCCATCGCCGCCTGGTTGCTGGCCGAACGCCCGCAACCGGCCACCGGCGCCGGCGTGGCGATGGGGTTGTCGGTGGTGATCCTCCTCGATCTGGTGGCCCAGGCGCGCCCGGGTAGCGCGCGGGCGGCGGGGGTGGTCCTGGCCCAGCTCGCCCTCGCCCTGGTCATCCTCTACGCCACCGCCTCACGTAACCTGGCCGGAGTCCTGGCCACCCTCATCCTGGGGCTGCCGCGGGCGCTGCCTTCCGAGTGGCCCCGCCAGCTGGTGCTGGTGGTGCCGCCGCTGGCCGGCATCGTTCTCTGGGTGCGGGCGGGGCTGGCCGCGGCGGCCTTCCCCGTGGTCGGGCTGGGGGCCGCCGCCTGGATCGCGTTGTGGCTGGGCGAATGGGACAGCGAGCGGCGGCGCCACCGGGAGACGGTGGCGGAGCTGGAACGGGCCCAGGCACACCTGGTGGAACTGGCCGCGCGGGCCCGGGACCTGGCGGCGGAGGCGGAACGGCAGCGCCTGCTGGGCGAGATCCACGACACCATCGGCCACGCCTTGACGGCCACGCTGCTCCAGGTCCAGGTGGCCCGCCGCCAGCTGGCCGCGGATCCGAGCGGTGCGGCCGAGCGCCTGGCCGGGCTCGAGGACTCCTTGCGGGCCGCCCTAGCGGAGGTTCGTCGCGCCCTTCGCCGTGCCCATCAGCCGGAAGCATTGCCCCTGGCTTCGGCCCTGCAAGTCCTGGCCGAGGACATGACCCGTGCGGGCGGCCCGCAGGTCCACCTGCAACTGATCCCGGACCCC
>QGUQ01000338.1 GCA_003242195.1 Bacillota bacterium
GATTACTCGTGCCGGAACGGGCGACGAGGGAGCAGCTGGTGACTGGTGTTGCCCCTGGTCTTCAAAACCAGTGGGGGACGGAAAGACCGTCCCTGGTGGGTTCGATTCCCACATGCTCCCGCAAGGAGGGCGGGCCACACCCGCGAAGGGTGTGGCCCGCTTCGGTGTGCCGGGCATGGGCGAGTGCGAAGGGGTGAAAATCCCCTGCGGAAGGTCGACCCGGTCATTCACATGCGATACCATCCTTGTCTCGATCCAGACCGTGTACGTCTTGGCCGACGACACGGAAGCCTTTCGCCGCGAGGTCACCGCAGTCCACGTCGGGAGGATAGGGCGGCACGCAGGCACCGGAGTAGTTCGGGTCACACTTCCTGGCGCTCGTGCTCAATGAACCGCCCGAACCCTTGGACCCGGAACCCGACGTCTTCTTGGAGGAACTGCTGCTCCGCGACGTCGTGGACTTGCTGGTTGACTTCTTGGTCGCGCTGTCCTTGCGTGAGGCAGTGGCCTTGTTTCCTGATGGGGAACCTGAAGAGGACTCCTGTTTCGACTCGCTGGAAGCACTCAGCGCCCACAGCCCGCGGTTCTTCTCTCGCGCCTCTCGCTGGAACTTCGTGAAGTAGTCGACGTACTTCACGTCAGGCGGGTAAGTGGCCACCTGCGCGTAGCCGTTGAGGACGAGGACGGCGTTGAACAAGTGCGTCCGGATCTCCTGCTCGGAGGGATCGGCCGGTGGCTGCGTGAGCCATACGTACCGGAGCGCCCGGCCGTACTTGTCCGTCTCGGAGACGTCCTTCTCGAGCCAGACCGTCTTGCCCTCCAGTTGTTGCTTCGTGTAATCAGACGCCTGCTTTCCGTAGGGTTCGACGCGTGTTGTGCTCTCGGGCGTGTTGATTCCAATGAGGCGGATCCGGGTAGCCGGAAGCTCGGCGCCGGCGACGTACTCGACCTCGATGGTATCTCCGTCGATGACACGAACAACCTTGGCTTCGGTAACGCCTGCGGGCAAGTCGGGCTCCTGCGCCTGTTCGCCCGCATCCCTGGCTGCTTCACCCTGCTGCGCTGGCTGGTCCTGCTCCGTGGTCGTCGACTCGGTGGTGCCGGGTGATGTGGACGGATCGGTACCGGACGGCGCGGAGGTAGACCCACAAGCGGCGGACACCACCATGACGAGAATCAACAGGACCGCCAGTAAGGCCCGCTGGATCGGTCTCATGGCTCCCCCTCCTGGCGAAAGCATCCGCTGGTACCCATACGGGCCCTTCGGGCTTTCCATCAAAGCAGGTACATGATCCCAAGCCGGTCCAATGAACTAACATACTCAAACTGGCCTCTCAAGGCCGGTGACGGCGGGACAACAAGCCTTTCGGTACCGTTGCAGGCCGATGATGAGGGCCACGTGGGCGGTGTCTCGGCTGTTCGCCACGGTCTTTGCAATATGAAAGTTCTTCCGGAAGACAAGAGGGGCGGTACCCGGAGAAGGATACCGCCCCTTCTTGCTCGATGGGCGGGTGGCGATGCCGGCCTTGCTATCTCACTGCCCGAACCAGGACTTCACCGCGTCCACGATCTGGAGGATGAAATCCCACACCTGGTTGAAGAACCGGCGCAGGATGGGCGTGTCCTCGCCCAGGAAGCGGTTGACCCGCTCGCGGATGTCCTGGAGCTGGGATTTCACCGCTTGCCAGTCGATGTTGGCGTCCCGCAGCTTTTCGACCAGCGTTGCCAGTTCCTCACGCAAGGCGTCGCTGAGCTGGATGCCCAGGTCGCGCTCGAGCTGGCGGATCAGGTCCAGGATCTCCTGACGGTTGGAAGGCGGGTGCTCGGCCATCCGCTGCTTGAGCAGGCTCAGGAACTCGCTGGCCTTCTTCGGGTCGCCGATCTCCTTGGCGACCTTGACCATGACGCCGATCTCGTGCGCGCCCAGGTCCTTGCGCTCCTCGCTCAACCGCTCGCCCGCCGAGATCTCGTAGGCCTTGTAGATGCCGGCCAGGGCGGCGGTGCCGGACACGTCGAAGGGTGCCGCCACGTACACGACGGCGTCCTCGACCCCCGCCGTGGCTAGGGCCTCGGCGTACATCTCCGGCGGCACCCAGGTGATGTGCCGGGTCTCCACCCGGATTCCGCTGCCGGGCTCGCCCGGCTCGACGCGCACGGAGGAGATGGCCCGGCTGCCCAGCTGCTCCTTGGGGACGTAGTCGCCGACCAGGGCAACCTCTTCTTCATGGGTCAGGATGAGGGGTTCCTGTTGGAGGGTGGACGGGTCGTCGACGCCCAGCAGTTTCAGGACGGTCTCGCGCTGGCTGCTGGTCAGGTCGGCACCCAACACGACAACGGCCTTGTCTGACGCCTTGCCGCCCGCGTCCTTGTCACCGCCCGCCTGAGGAGCGGCCGGGCTATCCGCGGCGCCGTCGTTCCCGGCGGCCAGCGCGGGAGCGATGGCCGCCAGCACGAAGGCCGCGATCACGGTCACGGCCAGAAGGATCCACGCCAGCCGTCGCATGCCTTGCGGGTGACCCATCGTCCCCCTTCACCTCCTGTCCTGATCGTGTGGGTGCCGGGATGGGCCGTCGGCAGCGCCGGGTGGTTTCAACGCCGGGTCCGCGTGACGTAACGCTGCACCAGGAAGGCCAGGGCCAGGGCGGCGACGATGGCGATGACGGCGTTCTGGTAATAGCGCACCCACCTTTCCACCAGCGGCCAGGCGGCGCCCAGGGCGGCGCCGGCCCCGACGAGGGCGATGTTCCACAGAGTGGTACCCAGGACGGTGTACGTGACGAACGCCACGGGCTCCATCGCCGTAATGCCGGCTGGAATGGAGATCAGGCTGCGGA
>QGUQ01000339.1 GCA_003242195.1 Bacillota bacterium
CCCGGACGCCTTGAGGGCGATGTCTGGGGGCGATGTATCGAGGCCAGCCGGGACCGGGACGGGCAGCCGGAGCCGGTTCGACTCGGGCGACCCGGGCATGAGTCCCACGAGAAACGGGGGCCCGCCCGGTGCGGCCCCCGCCTCTCGCCGGCTTCGGCTTCCTCTCGTCCCGTCGGTTCAGGTCACGTTGTTGACCGGCACGCACTGGGGCGGGAACAAGTCCTCCGGCGGGCAGGCCGGCGGGGTGGGGATGACGACGCACGGGGCCGGCACGCAGAAGCCGTACGCCGGAACCAGCAACTTGACCCACGCCTTCGACTGGATCAGCAGGCAGACGTCTACCTGACAGCATACCTGCCCGTTGACCACCGCGCAGGGCCCGCAGCGCGAACCCGCCGACTCGCACTGGATCTGCGTCCCCTCCGGGGCACAGAGCAGGACGGTCTTGAGGAAGCTGAACGAGTCGTCGAAGTAGCAGATGACCGTGCCGTCCCGGAAGATCTGGAACTTGAGGGTGACGGTCACCAGGAGCGTTACGTCTGCGAAGCCGGGGTTTTCGGGATCGGGAGTACGGGACACCTCCCGGCACTCGACACCCACGATCTCGCAGGCCACCTTGTCGGTGGAATGGCACACCGGGCACGCGTGGGGCAGCTTGAAGCAGACGTTCTCACGCCGCTCGCTCTGGAAACAGAAGTCGTAGACCTTTAACGTCTCGATGCAGGCGATCTCCGTCGGTTCGGGACACCCGTACTCCGGATCGCACGGCCCGGGTGCGACCTGGACCTCGTGGTCGTTGACGGGATCATACATGGATCCTTCCTCCCTCGCGTCAGGCTGGTGGTTCGCCTCCCCGCCCTGGGGCGGAGTGCCCGCCGGTACCGTCCCCGTCCCGGCCCGGACCGGGCGCTTCTCCCGCTACACGCTATATGAATGCCGCTGGCGCAGTGTCACGTGGCCGGCCCCAATTGGGCGCCCGCCCTGCCCCGTGGGACGGGGTGGGTGCCTCCAAGCGGTGCCTTGCCCGATGAGACCCTGTCCGGTGGCCCTTCCCGGGAGGGGCATGCGTCCCTGCCGGGACGCGGGTCCCTGCGGGGACGGGCCACCGGCGGCCGGCCCGGCTCGGTCCGGGGGCTTGGCGGCATAGACGCGCCGTGCCGGAACTAGAGTGATGAAGGAGGAGGCATCCACGTGATGAACCCGCTGTCCGATGCCCGCCGGGCGCTCTTGACGGATACCGCCGACGGGCACGTCGTGGCGCTGTGCGCCCTGGAGGAAGGCGGTACCGTCACCGTACGGGGAGCGCTGGCCACCCCTGCAGACGCGGGGACGGCGGAGGCCTTATGGGCCGGCTGGGGACCGCGACCCGCAGGGCGCCCGGGCCGCCATCCCGCAGCGGCGCGAGTGCCGTGGCTGGTTACTCTGGAGAAGGGCGACCTGCGCGCCTGGATGGGTGCCCGGTCGTACGACGACGCGGGTGATGGCCGGCCGGGTACGCCGAGGGACTGGTGGTTCGCCCGTCCCCTGGGCGGTATGCCCGTGCGGTCGGCCACCGCGTGTTTCGAGCCCGAAACCGGCACCGTCTACGTGCCCTATCTGGCGCCAAAGGACGGGGACGCAGCGAGGGGCACGCTGCGGTTCCTCTGGTTTCGCACAGGATGGCGGGATGAACCGGCGGTGCCGCCCCCCGAGGCCACGGAACTCCTGCAGGCCGCAGCCTGGAGCAGCGGCCCGGATTACGCGGTGCGCCTGCTGCTGTTCTGGCTGGACGAATCGGGCAGCTGTCGCTGGGGGCTCTGGCGCCGCCTTGAGCACGAGGCGTGGGGCCTGGAACGCGCGGGCCTCCTGGGCGGGGTCCTGCCGGGAGCGAAGACAGGGGCCGCCCGGGGCTGGCACCGCCTCGGGCTGGTCCGCGTGCCCGGCGGAGGAACTAGCGCCATCGCCCTGGCCGCGGCCCGCCCGGCTGGGGACCGGCCGGGCACGAAGGAACCGGGCGCTGGTGATCATCGAGTCGCCGGTGATCCTCTCCTGGCACGCCTCGACGTCGCTCCCGACGGGACCCCTCGTTACCTGGAGTACCGCCTGGCCGGCGAAAGGGGATCGGGAACGGCCCGCCACCTGCAGGCGGCGGAAGGCATGGGCGCAGGGGAAGCGGACCTCGCCGGGTGGTGGATGGAGGGCGACGCCGCCCTGGTCCTCCTTGCCCGGGGAGGTTGCGGGGCCTCGGCAACCGTCGAAGGGTGGATCCTCCCCTCCGACGGCGCCCCGCGGCGCCTGGGGGCCGTACCCGTCTCCGCCCGCCACCTGGCGGTCGCCCGGGTCGCAGCGGCCGGCACCGGGCCGGTGACGGCCTGTCGCCTGCCGCTACTGGAGGATGCCGGCGGGCATCCGCAGCCCTGGCCCGTTCCCTCCACCTGGCTGGACGCACTGCGATCGTCGGTCGTCGTAGCGGCGGAACTGCCCGGGCGGAACGCGGGGGTTCCGGTCCTCCCGGCACCGGCACAGCCGGTCGTCATGCAACCGGTGCCCGCCGGCCACCCGTGGCCCACGCCAGCCCGGCGCGAGCGACGTACGCCGGACGGTCCCGAGCCTGCCGCCCATCCCGGTCCCACCCTGGGCCCGCCCGCCCGGCCGCCCCTGCCCGGCGAGCGACCGAACCGGGACGAACACCGGGGCGGCGGCGTGGCCGCTTCGGAACCGGCGCCGCGCCCGCACTGGCCCGTCGTCCGGCAGCGTTCCTCCTGACCTTCCTGCCCTCCCTGGCCCCGACCGCCTGAACGGCCCTTCGATTCCCAATCCCGTAAAGTGTCAACAAATCGGAAAAAAAACCGA
>QGUQ01000340.1 GCA_003242195.1 Bacillota bacterium
TTTCCCCCTTTGGGGGTGGAAACAAACGGGAACCAACCTACTGCATACCGTATAAGGGCGGCCGGGACGTGCTTTCCAGGGTACCCACGCTCGGCGGGACGCCGGGCAGGCGTCCGAGCAAGCATCGGCGACGCCTGGTGAGAGGGGGTGATGTGCATCGCCCTTACGGGCCCTACCATTAAGCATCCGCCGTTGTACCAGAAAGCGCGGGATGTTTTGCGGCGAGCGATATTGGCGGGACAGCTGGCACCTGGGGAACGTCTGATCGAAACGCAGCTAGCCCAGCACCTCGGCATCAGCCGTACGCCGCTCCGAGAAGCCCTGCGCCTATTGCAATCCGAGGGACTGGTACGTCGCGACCGCAGCGGTCGTCTATACGTCAACACGCTCGATGCGGCCGAAATCGAGAGCCTATACGAGTGTCGGATCGCTCTTGAACGCGTGTCCGCCTCTCTAGCCGCTCGTCATGCGACGGAAGTGCATATTCGCCGCATCCGAGAAGCGCTCTGCGACGCGCGGCAATCGGCAAGTGCTGGGAACGTGACGGACCTGCTGCACCACAACATTCGCTTTCACCGCGAGATTGCCCTGTCAGGGCAAAACCGCTGGGTACTGCGACTCCTCGAACAGGTGTGG
Source organism: Bacillota bacterium (assembly GCA_003242195.1). Classification (GTDB taxonomy): domain Bacteria; phylum Bacillota; class Sulfobacillia; order Thermaerobacterales; family Thermaerobacteraceae; genus ZC4RG37. The sequence continues at coordinate 637 of QGUQ01000340.1, forward strand.
GGACAGATGCCGCTGTTCCGGGCGAGTGTATTGAGTGCGCCCCGGGAGCAACAGGAGATCCTCGCTGAGCATGCTGCCATCCTCGATCGAATTTCCCTCAAGGACTCCGCAGGCGCCGCGGCATCGATGGAGATGCATCTTTTGCGGGACCTGGAGCGTGGCCGCCAGATGCTCATAAGGTCGGAAGTCCAACAACCGGGCGGTAGTGAAATTCCCACGAGCCTGCCTAGGTTCAGGGGGGAAGGCAACCTTGGGTGCGGGACAGGGAGCGGTACCGGCGGGTGACCCACAACAGGTGGCCCTGAAGGGGGTTCGCGTTCTCGACATCACCCAGGTCATGGCCGGCCCGTTCTGTACCATGCTGCTCGGAGACCTCGGTGCCGACGTCATCAAAGTCGAACCGCCAGGGGGCGATCCTACCCGCAAGATGGCGGGTAGCCAGGGGATGGAGAGCCCCAGCTATTGGGCCATCAACCGGAACAAACGCGGGATTGTGGTCAATCTCAAGGACGCCCGCGGACAACAACTCGTCCGGGACCTGGCCGCTCGCGCCGACATCTTGGTCGAGAACTACAAGCCGGGAGTCATGGCACGTCTCGGACTCAGCTACGAGGACATCAGGCAGATCAACCCGGGCATCGTCTATGCCTCCATATCGGGCTTCGGCCAAACCGGTCCTTACGCCACGAAGGGCGGTTTTGATCTTGTCGCCCAGGGCATGTCCGGTATCATGTCGGTGACCGGCGACGAAGGCCTACCTCCGATGAAATGCGGCATTCCCATCACGGACCTAGCCGCCGGCTTGCTGGCACTACATGCAATCCTGGCGGCATACATCCACCGGCTGCGTACGGGCGAAGGCCAATACATCGACGTCTCCCTGTTAGAGGCGGGTATCGCATTGTCGGTCTGGGAGTCGGCTCAGTACTTCTCCGGCCGGGGAATTCCGCAACCGATGGGTTCGGCCCACCGTATGTCCGCTCCTTACCAGGCCATCCGTTGTGCCGACGGCTACATCACGCTCGGAGCCGCCAACCAGAGGACATGGGAACGGTTTGCCCATGCGATCGGCCGGCCGGATCTGCTGGACCGTCCCGAATACCGTGACGACACAGGCCGGGTCCAGAACCGTCGGCGCCTCGCAGAGGAAATCGAATCAGTCACCTCGACCCGCCCCCGTGCCCATTGGTTACAGGTATTGGAGAAAGCCGGCGTGCCATGCGGCCCAATCCTCAACTATGCCGAAGTCTTTTCCGATCCGCACGTGCAGGCCCGCGGGCTGGTGCAGGAGATCGAGCACCCCGCTGGCGGACGAATCCGCGTCGTGGGCCCCGCCATCAAGATGTCCGCGACTCCCGCACGAATCCACCGCCGTTCCCCCCTTTACGGTGAACACACGGTCGAGGTGCTGCGTGAACTTGGGCGATCGAACGACGACATTGGTGCCTTGCTCGAGGATGGGGTGGTCGAAGCGACGCCCCCACAAGGGGCGATAGCCCGGCATTGAGTCGGCTGGATCCGGAGGAGGGGGTCCCCGACAGCGGGCTCAAGGATGGCCAGGGTGTGCGGAACCCATGGCCATGGGAGGTCTGGCATATGGGGGATGCGGAGTTGCTCTTCGAGCGTCAAGGGCCGGTTGCTGTCTTGACCTTTAACCGGCCAGAGCAGCGCAACGCGATGACATGGTCGATGTACGATGGGCTCATGGCTGCCTGCGACCGAGTCGACGAGGATCCTGAAATCCGTGTGTTCGTACTGCGTGGAGCCGGGGGAAAGGCTTTTGTCGCGGGAACCGACATCCAACAGTTTAGGACGTTTCGGGAGCCGCAGGATGCATTGAACTATGAGTCCCGTATCGAGCGGGTGCTGACGCGCCTAGAAGATGTACGCAAGCCGACTATCGCCGCGGTGACGGGATATGCGGTGGGTGGGGGGCTGATGATCGCCCTCGCCTGCGACCTCCGCATCTGTACCCCTGACAGCAAGTTCGGAGCGCCCATTGCCCGTACCCTTGGCAATTGCCTGGCGTTCGGCAACTATGCGCGACTTGTGGACCTGATCGGGCCGGCCCGGACCATGGAGCTGATTTATGAGCCTGTTTCACGGACACTGACTTGATCGGGACGGGCTGGAAGGTACTGAGCCTATACAGCAACATCGCATGGGTTGGCGGTTGGCCTTATTACACATATAA
>QGUQ01000030.1 GCA_003242195.1 Bacillota bacterium
GAGGGCCAGCCCGCCCCGGCTCGTGAAGTGGACATCTGCAAAGGCCAGCCCTCGGCGGGAGGGGTCGCCCGTCCCGGGCCCCCGTCCGGGAGGAATGAGGCCGAGCCCCACCCGCCACGAGAGACCGACGACGGCGGCCAGAACCGCTAGCGACAGCCCCCCGGCTACCCGGCGTAGCCAGCGCCGGCCCGTCACCCGCGGCCGCGCGGCCGCACCGCTCGTCCCCGCTTGCATCGGCGCATCCCCCGTGTCGTCCCGCGACCGGGCCGGAGCTTCCGTGAGGGGGTCACCCGGTCCTCCCCCAGGGCGACGGCACCGTGCCCCACCCCCTGCCGGAGCACGGCACCACCCCTCTTACGCCAACACCCTCACGGCGTCACGGCTGTGATGCGGCGCTCCGCCGGCAGCGTCAGCGCGGCGATCCGGTCGGCCAGCTCGAGGAAGGCCTTGGCCACCGCGCTCTCCGGCGCGTACAGCGCCACGGGCTTGCCGGCGTCGGACGCCTCCCGCAGCTCCTCCTGGATGGGCAGCTGTCCCAGCAGCCGCGTGCCCAACTTCTCCGCCAGCTGCTGCCCTCCGCCGCTGCCGAAGATCTCGTGCCGCTCGCCGCAGCGGGAGCACACCAGGTAGGACATGTTCTCGATGACGCCCAGCACCTCGTGCTCCACCTTCTTCGCCATGATCCCCGTGCGCTGGGCCACCGTCACCGAGGCCGGCTGCGGCGTGGTCACGACCACGATCTGTGCCCGCGGCAGCTTCTGCATGATGCTCAGCGGAACGTCGCCGGTGCCGGGGGGCAAGTCGATGAGGAAGAAGTCCAGGTCGTCCCAGAGGACGTCCGCCAGGAACTGCTCGACGGCGCCCATCAGCATGGGCCCGCGCCAGATCAGGGGCGTATCGGCCTCCACGAAGAAGCCCATGGACATGACCTGCATGCCGTGGGCGGGAATGGGTACGATGGCCTTGTTGAAGGCCACGGGCTTGCGCCCCTCGATGCCCAGCATGCCGGGGATGCTGAACCCGTAGATGTCGGCGTCCAGCACACCCACCTTGTAGCCGCGGGCACGCAGCGCGGCGGCCAGGTTCGCCGTCACCGTGGACTTGCCGACACCGCCCTTGCCGCTGGAGATGGCCAGGATCACCGTCTCGGAGTCTTCCGCCATGATCCGCGACTTGGGCACGCGCTCCTGGCGGAACTTCTCGATGAGCTGCTGGCGCTCCTCATCGGTCATCGCCCCCAGGTGCACGACCGCCTCCGTCACCCCGGGGATGGACAGCAGCTTCGCCTCCACGTCCTTCTTGATCTCGTAGCGCAGCGGGCAGCCACGCACGGTGAGGGCGATCTCCACCTCCACGCGGCCGCCGTCGATGCGCAGGTCGCGCACCATGTTCAGTTCGACCAGGTTGCGGTTCAACTCGGGGTCCTTCACCTGGGCCAGGGCGTTGAGGACCTGTTCCCTGGTGACCTCGGGCACGGCGACGTCCCCCCTTTAGCTGGTGCCTCCATTGTAACAGACCCGCCTCCCGCGGGCGGCCCGGCCCGCCCGCCGCCTGCGCCCGGGGCGCCTTAGCCTACGCGGGCCCAGCCCCGGTACACCAGGCCCCGACGGGCGTCGACCGTCACGGTCTCGCCGTCCCGCAGCCGGCTCAGGGCACCCTGGGCGCCCACGATGGTGGGGATGCCCCGATTCAGCCCGACGATGGCGGCGTGGGATGTGAGGCCGCCCTCCTCGGTGATCAACGCTCCGGCCTTCTCGATCAGAGGCATGAAGTCCCGGTCCGTGCTGGCAGCCACCAGCACCTCGCCGCCGTGGAAGGGCCCCGCGGTCTCCGGGTCGCGCACGATGCGCACCGGTCCCGTGTGGCTCCCGTGCCCGACGCCCGTCCCCCGCACGACCGCCTCACCCACGGTGTGCACCTGCAGCAGGTTGGTGGTCCCCTGCTGGCCCACGGGGACGCCGGCGGTGATCACCACCAGGTCGCCGGGACGGACGAACCCGCTCTCCACGGCCCGGTGCAACGCCCGCTCCACCAGCCCGTCCACGTCGCCCTGCTGCTCCATGGGCAGCGCCCGCACGCCCCAGACCAGGCTGAGCTTACGGACCACCCGCTCGCTGGGCGTCAGGGCGACGATGGGCTGGCGCGGCCGGTGTCGCGAGACCATGCGCGACGTGTATCCCGACTGGGTGGCCGTCAGGATGGCGGCGGCACCCAGGTTCTCCGCCGCGGTGCAGGATGCGTAGCTCACGGCATCGGTGACCGTCCGGTGTTCCTCCTGTCCCTTGATGGCGAGGCGCTGCGCATAATCGATGGCTGCCTCGGTCCGCCGCGCGATGCGCGCCATGATCTCCGTGGCCTCGACGGGATACCGGCCGACGGCCGTCTCCGCCGAGAGCATGACCGCGTCGGTGCCGTCCAGGATGGCGTTGGCCACGTCCGTGGTCTCGGCCCGGGTCGGCCGGGGGTGATGGACCATGGACTCCAGCATCTGGGTCGCCGTGATCACCGGCTTGCCGGCCCGGTTGGCCATCTCGATGATCCGCTTCTGGAGGAGCGGGATCTCCTCCACGGGCAACTCCACGCCCAGGTCCCCCCGGGCGACCATGATGCCGTCGGCGGCGGCCAGGATCTCCTCCAGGCGCTCGACGCCCAGCCGGTTCTCGATCTTGGCGATCACCCACTGGTCGCCGCCCGCCTCTTCGATCACCCGGCGCAGGGCGTGGACGTCGGAAGCGGAGCGGACGAAGGAAGCGGCGATGAAGTCGACGCCCAGCTCGACGCCCAGCCTCACGTCGGCGCGGTCAGCCTCGTTCATGTAGGGCAGGTCGAGGCTGTCGGCGGGAAGCGTCACCTTCTTCCCCGAGAGGAGCCGCCCTCCGGCCTCTACGCGGCAGACGACCAGCGCCCCCTCCACGCCCTCCACGGAGAGCACCAGGTTGCCGTCGTCCAGCAGGATGCGGTCGCCCGCGGTGACGCTGTCGGCCAGGCGCCCGTAGGAGACGGGGATCACCGGCATCCCGGCCCCTTCGCCCTCGCCCTCGGCCTGGGGGGCCTGCCCGGCCGCCACCATCGCCACGCGCTGCCCCGTGACCAGGTCCAGGCTGCCGCCGGGCAGCGATTCCACCCGCACCTCGGGACCCCGGGTGTCGAACAGGATGCCCACGTCCTCACGACCCAGCTCCCGCGCGACGGCGCGGAGGGTCTCCACCCGGCGCCGGTGGTCGGCGGCGGTACCGTGGGAAAGGTTGATGCGAGCCACGTCGAGGCCGGCCTCCAGCAGGCGCCGCAGCACGGCCGGGTCGTCCGTCGCCGGGCCCAGCGTACACACGATCTTGGTTCGACGGAATTCCACAACCATCACCCCGACATCCAGGCTAGGGCTGGGCGGACCCCGGCGGACGCCCTCACCGGGCCAGGACCTCGGCCAGGCCGATCCAGGCCTCGGGGAGGGGCCGCGGCGTCGCCAGCACCTGCTCGATGGGCGTCGCGATCCACTCCTCGCCGCGGATGCCCACCATGACCCCCGAACGTCCCGCCAGCAGTACCTCCACGGCTGCCGCCCCCAGGATGCTGGCCACCAGCCGGTCCCGCCCAGAGGGCGTACCCCCGCGCTGGATGTGCCCCAGCACGGTGACCCGCGTCTCCAGGCCCGTGCGCTTCTCGATCTCCTGCCCGATCTCCAACCCGCTGGCGGCGCCCTCCGCCACGATGATGATGCTGTGCCGCTTGCCTCGCTCCCGCCCCCTGAGCAGCCGGGCACAAACCTCATCCAGATCGTAGGGTACCTCGGGGATGAGGATCGACTCGGCACCACCCGCCAGACCCGCCACCAGGGCGATCTGCCCGCTGTGGCGGCCCATCACCTCGATCACGAAGGTGCGACCGAGGGCGGTGGCCGTGTCCCGAATCCGGTTGATGGCCTCCAGCGCCGTGTTGACCGCGGTGTCGAAACCGATGGTGACGTCGGTGAAGGCCAGGTCGTTGTCGATGGTGGCCGGAACGCCCACCACGGCGACGCCCCGCCGGTGCAGGGCCAGGGCGCCCCGCAAGGTGCCGTCACCCCCCATGGCGACGAGCCCCTCGATACCATGCCGGCGCATCTGCTCGATCGCCGTCTCCTGCCCGGCCTCGGTGAAGAACTCCTCGCTACGGGCGGTGCGCAGGATGGTGCCGCCGCGGTGGATGATGTCCCCCACCGCGCGCGTATCCAGCTCCTCGATCTCGCCCGCGATCAGCCCCGCGTACCCGTGATGAACGCCGAAGACGCGACAGCCCGCCGCCAGGGCACGACGGACCACCGCACGGATGGCCGCGTTCATACCCGGCGCATCGCCGCCGCTGGTCAACAAGGCGATGCTGCGCACATGTCTCCCCTCCACCGCCCAAAGTCGCTTACCCGCTCAACGGCCTTCGACAGGGCGAATAGGCTTCCTCCACGGCGGCGCCCGGTATCGGGGGGACGGGTTCCAGAGCTATCATAACGAGCAGCGAGGAAGGAGGGGGCGTCCCGTGCCGGCGGAGCTCCTGGACGCGCGGGCGTGGCTGCTGGGTGCTGGCTTCGCCCTGCACTCCATCGGCATTCCCTTTACCACGGTGGCCCTATTCACGCTGCTGGCCCGGTGGGCGGATCAGCACGACGTGGCCTGGTGGGCGGCGGCCACCTTGGCCGGCGCCGCCACCCTTGCCGGCCACGCCGCGGTGCTGGTGGCCGCCCGCACGCTGGGTACTCCCGGTGTCCGCGCCCTCATCCGCCGGTGGGCCGCCGCCGGCAAGGTGATGCAGCGGGTGGATACCCTAGCCCGTAGCGGTGGCGGCTGGTGGGCGCTGACGGTCTGGCGGTGGGTGGGGCCGGGCTTTGCCCAGGCCTTCTGGATGCTGTGCGCCCTGCCCCGGTTGGACGGGCGCCTATGGGCGCTCCTCGCCTACCTCGCGGCCCACGACCTGCTCTGGTGTGTCGCCTGGACGTACGCCCTGCTCATCCTGCGGGTCGCGGCGCCGACGGCGGCCCTCTGGCTCGACCGGCTGGCGTGGGCGCTGCTGCCCGCCGGCGTGCTCTGGGTCGCGTGGGCACGGCAAAAGAACAAGATCCCCCGGACCGAGGGACAGCTCCGCCCGCGGCCCGGGGGGTAGCCTCAACGCTTTGGCCGGCAAGCCAGGCCGGCGATGCCCAACGACGGGTCGGCGATCACCGCCCCAGCAACTGGCCCACGTAGCGCACCAGCTCGTTGGCACACGCCGGGCAGTAGCCGTTCTCGTCGCAGAGGCGCCGGACCACCTCGTTGATGCGCTTGAGCTGCTCCGCGTCGGGAGTCCGGGTGGATGTGGTGATCTTGACCACGTTCCGCATGTCGCTGAACAACTTCTTCTCGATGGCCTCCCGCAGCCGGTCGTGGGAGGTGTAGTCGAACCGCTGCCCACGCCGGGCCAGCGCGGAGAGGCGCAGCAGGATCTCCTCCCGGAACGCCTTCTTGGCGCTCTCGGAGATGCCGATCTGCTCCTCGATGGACCGCATGAGCTTCTCGTCGGGCTCGCGCTCTTCCTCCGTGATCGGGTCCCGCAGCTTGGTCTTGTTGCAATAGGCCTCGATGTTGTCCAGGTAATTGTTGAAGAGGTTGCGGGCCGACTCCTCGAAGGAGTAGACGAAGGCCCGGTTCACCTCGTTCTTGGCGATCTCGTCGTACTCCCGGCGGGTCTCATGGATCAGGTTCAGGTAGCGCTCCCGCTGTTCCTTGGTCAAGCCCGTGTGGTGCTCCAGGCCGTCCCTTAGCGCCCGCAGGGCGGCCAGCGGCCCGAGGCAGCCGTTCTCGGCCTTGATCACCGCCGCCGACAGGCAATTGATCACGTACCGCGGCGAGATGCCGGTCATGCCCTCCCGCTCGGCGGCCTCCCGCAGCTCCCGCACGTCTCGCTCGCTGAAGCCCTCCACCGGCTGGCCGTCATAGAGGCGGAGCTTCTTCATCAACGTCAGGTTCGGCTGCTTGGGCGGCTCCAGCCGGGTGAGGATGGCGAACATGGCCGCTACCTCCAGGGTGTGGGGGGCGATGTGCACGCCCTGCAGGTCGCTCTCGGCCAGCAACTTGCGGTAGATCTTGACCTCCTCCGAGAGGCGCAGGTTGTAGGGCACCTTGATGAGGATCATGCGGTCGATCAGGGCCTCGTTGCGCTCGTTCTTGACGAAGGCCTGGTACTCGGCCTCGTTGGTATGGCCGATGACCACCTCGTCGGCGTAGATCATGGCAAAGCGCCCGGTCTTGATGGACTGTTCCTGGGACAGGGTCAAGAGCGCGTAGAGGAACTCCGTCTGGGCCTTCAGCAGCTCGACGAACTCCATGAGGCCGCGGTTGGCCACGTTCAGCTCGCCGTCGAAGCGGTAGGCCATGGGATGGGACTCGGTCCCGTACTGCCCCACGGTGCTCAGGTCGATGGAGCCCACCAGCTCCGCGATGTCCTGGGCCTTCTCGTCGGATGGGGTGAAGGTGCCGATCCCCACCCGTTCCGCCTCGGAGAAGACGATGCGCTCCACCGGAAACCGCTCGATGTCGCCGCCCAGCTCGTGCTCCAGCCGGTAGCGGCAGACCGGGCAGAGACTGCCCTCGATGTGGACGCCCAGCTCCTCGCTGAGCTGCGGGCGCAAGGGCTCGGGGATCAGGTGCAGGGGCTCCTCGTGCATGGGACAGCCCTTGAGCCCGTAGACGGCGCCCTCCTCGGTGCGGGTGAAGCGCTCCAGGCCCCGCTTGAGCAGGGTGACGATGGTGGACTTGCCGCCGCCCACCGGCCCCATCAGCAGGAGGATGCGCTTGCGCACCTCCAGGCGCCGCGCCGCCGACTCCAGGTAGTCGTAGAGCTGGTTGAGGGTTTCGTCCAGACCGAACAGGTGCCCGTCGAAGAAATGCAGCCGCCGCGGGCCGTCCTCGCTCTCCGTGACCCCCGCCGCCTTGAGCATGGCGAACAACCGGGCATGACTCAGCCGTGCCACGTGGGGCTGCCGGCGCACGGTCTCCAGGTACTCGGCGAAGGTGCCTTCCCAGCGCAGCCTGGCTTCCTCATCCCGATGCCTGCGCAACAGCTCGTGCAGGTCCACCGTCCTTTCACCCCTTCTCGGGACCGCGGGACGTGAGCACCACTTCGCGGCCCTCGACGCGCGTCTCCAGGTACACCGGCCGCCGCCAAAGGCGCTCGACGTGGGCCAGGGCGTGCCGGGCCTCCTCCACGTCCAGTTCCCGGCCATCGAAGACGTGGCGCAGCAACAGCTGGTGCTGGCCCTGGTAGTCGCCATCCACCACCGTGATCAGCGGGTGCCCGCCCCGCACGCGGCTGAGCACGATCAAGTCCCGCACCTTCTCCCAGTCGTCCTCGACGATCACCCACTCGTCGCCGCGCCGGGCATAGATGTAGAGGTTGCACCTCTCCACCACGGTCTCGTCCAGGTAGTTGCGGAGGAAAGAGACGTCGTCCTCGGTCTCGCGGATGCGCAGGGCCTCCTCCCAGCCGCGGGTCTCCAGGATGCGCTCCCAGACGTGGTAGCCGACGGCGTAGGGGTTGTAGGTCAGGGGCGAGGAGGCCTGGATGCTGGCGTGCAGGCGGGCGAACTCGGTGTAGTCGGCGTCGTCCAGGCCCAGACGGCGCAGGATGCGGGAGTGGGCGATGCAGGCCCAGCCCTCGTTCATGGTCTTGGTCCGCACCTGGGGCCAGAAGTACATGCGCTCGTCCCGGACCATGGCCAGGAGGTCCCGCTCCCAGTCCTCCAGAGCCGGGGCGTGCACCTGGATGAAGAGCAGTACGTCTTCGAAGGGTTCGTCCGGCCGCAGCGGCGGGGCCTCCTGGGGCCCCAGCCACGGGTCCGTGTGGGGCTCCAGGGCGAGGGCCGCATCCAGCACCCGCTCCACCGCCTCGATGCCGTGGTCGAACTCGTAACGCCGCACCCGCTCGGCGTGCACCGCGGCCAGGTCCGCCATCTGCCGGTTCGTCCGCCGGAAGAAGACGTTGTGGTGGAAGAAGTCGGCGTGACCGGCCACGTGGGCGGCGACGAAGCGGTTCTCCAGGCGGCTGTTGCTCTCCAGCAAGAAGGCACGGCACGGGTCGGCGTTGATCACCAGCTCGTAGATGCGGTGCAACCCGTAGTCGTGCCGGGTCTTCAGCAGGTGGTACGCCTTCCCGTGACTCCAGTGGGTGAAGCGGCCCGGCAGGCCGTAGGCCGCCACCTCGTAGACCACCGGGGCCGGCACGATCTCGAAGTGGGTGGGAAGGGGATCGAACCCCAGCCCCCGTGCCGCCTCCCAGATCCGCTCCAGGTCGGGTAGGAGGTCCCCGGCCCCGGGCCCCGCCACGGACACGCCCCCGCCGCTCATGCCTGCTCCCCTCCCGCCGGAGCCCGCTGCCGGAAGATCTCCTTCAGGGCAGGATAGATGTCAGTGCGCTCGGTCATCTTCACGCGGACGAAACGAGGATGGTTCACCCGCTCGAAGGCGCCCATCAGCGGCGACGTGTAAGCCCCGTCATTGATCTCGCCGTAGGCAAACAGGTTGCAGCGCCGGGCCAGGTCCAGCGCCATGGCCGCGCACGCTTCGTTGTCGCTGTCGCCCCAGTTGTCGCCGTCGGAGAAGTGGATGACGTACAGGTTCCAGTCGGCGGCCGGAAAGCGTTCCTCGATCAGGTCCAGGGCCAGCCGGTAGGCGGAGGACACCCGCGTGCCGCCGCTCTCACCCATGTGGAAGAAGCGCTCTTCGTCCACCTCCTGGGCCTCGGTGTGGTGGGTGATGAAGACGCGTTCCACGTCGCTGTACCGGGTGGCCAGGAAGCGGCTCATCCAGAAGAAGAAGGTTCGGGCCATCCACTTCTTGAACTCGCCCATGCTTCCGGAGACATCCCGGATGGCCACCACCGCCGCCCGGGCGTGGGGACGGGGCTCCTCACGCCAGCTGCGGTAGCGGAGGTCTTCGCGGCGGAAGGGTCCTAGCTCGGGACGCCCTCCCCGGGCGTGGCGGCGCAGGTTCTCCCGCAGAGCCCGCCGCACGTCCACGCGGCTCATGGGGCCGGCCCGGCTGACCTCCACGAAGCGGGGCCGGGGCGCTGCCAGGGAGGGCTGCCGCTTGGGCTGGAGGCCCGGCAGCTCCAGCTCTTGGAACAGGATTTCGGCCAGTTCGTCCACGGTGATCTCCGTCTCGTAGTAGTCGGTGCCGGGTTCGTGGCCGGCCCCGCGCTTTCCCTTGCCCGGTCCCTCCTTCCCGGGCCGGCGGGCGATGACGTCGCCCTTGCGGCTCCCGCCCGCGCCCTGCCCGACCTGGGGATTGCGCTCGTGGTTGAAGCGAAAGCGGTACTCCCGCAGGGACCGCACCGGGACCTTCAGCACGGTGCGGCCATCGCTGGTGAACAGCGAGTCGTCGGTGATCAGGTCCGCCAGGTTCTCCCGGATGGCCTGCCGTACCTTTTCCTGGTGCCGCGCCTGGTCGACCGGCCCCTTGCGGTAGAGGGACCAGTCGACGACTCCCCGTGACATGGCGTCACCCCCCTCTATGTACGGCGACGGCCTCCCGGGCGGCCGGGTCCGGAACGGAGATGGCCGGGTCGCCGGGCGCGGTCCAGGGTATTTCTCGTCGTATGTCCGTGCGGGCGGAGCCATGCCGGGGGGACGACCCCGGGAGCGGCCGCCCCGGCCAGCGGCCGGCCGCCCGACGCGGTTATGTACGGGGGGCCGACGGTAGGAAGGTTTTGGAGATGCAGGCAGGACGGCTCTCGTGCTCTACGGCCTCAGCCAGGCGTCTCGCGGGCGCAACCTTATCCTGTGGCCTCATTCTATGGACACGGCCGCCGCGGCGTGCCGGCCGACGGAACAGCGATGGCGCACGCCGCGGTCGCCTACCAGGAGCCGGCCGTCTCACGGCTCGTTGTGGGCGAGCCGGGCAGCCGCAGCCGCCGCGATACCGGCCACCAGGTCGTCCAGGAAGGTGTGGACGTGCCCCTGGCTCTTGCCGCTGTTCAGCCGCTCGATCACGCCCAGCTTCACCTTGTCCAGGTAGCCGAAGTTGGTGAGGCCGATGGACCCGTAGACGTTGGTGATGGCCAGGGCCAGGACCTCGTCCACGCCGTAGAGGGGTTCATCCGTCCGCAGGATGGACAGCAGCGGCTCCTCCAGTAGCCCCTTCTCCGCCGCCTCGTCCAGGGCGATGCCGGTCAGCAGGGCGTGCTGGACCTCCCGCTTGGCGATCACCGCCTCGACACTAGCCTCGCACTGCTCGAGGGTGATGCCCGGCACGTACTTGGCCTGAATCTGCTGCACGATCTCGGCGATATCCCGGATGGTCACACCCCGGCGCCGCAGGCGCTCGGTCACTTCGGCCCGATAGTCCGGCCGCAGCCGGACGGGCTGCGGGACCCGCTCCACTCGTTCCTCCAACATTTCTCCCTCCCGTCGTGCCGGTGCCCCGGGCCCGGGGGACCGGGACACCGGCACGGCCGGACGCCCACCGCCCGGCCGTCACTGATCGTCCAGGCTCACGCCGCCCGCGCCCACGACCTCGGCCAGCTCTCGCATGAGCTCGGCCCGCGGCGTCACCCAGTATCGAGCCTCCACCTGCAGGGCCCGGTCCTTCTCCGGGAAGAACAGCACCACCGGCGACGTCCCGGGATGGCGCTGACAGGCCCCCCGCAGGCGGGCGAGGATCGCCTCAGCGGCCGGCCCGTCCAGCCGCGGCAGGCGGATGATCAGCCGCTTGCCCGTCACCAGGGGCCAGATCTCCTCGGCGATGACCTTGACCGGTTCGTCCTCGTCGCGGCGATCCACCCGGCCGCGGACGATGACCACCGCATCCTCCTGCAGCGCCTCCGCGGCCTCGTTGTAGGTGCGGGGGAACACCAGGACCTCGACGCTGCCCTCCAGATCTTCCAGCTGGACGAAGGCCATCATCTCGCCACCGCGCGTGGTGATCCGCTTCACGCCCTGGACGAGACCGCCGATCTGGACCCGCTCGCCGTCCTCCCGCTCGGCCAGGCGCCGCGTGGTGGTGGTCACCCGCCGTGCCAATTCCCGCTCGTAGTGGGCCAGCGGGTGGCCGGAGAGGTAGAGACCCAGCACTTCCTTCTCCATGGCCAGCTTGCGGTTGACCGGCCATTCTTCGACGTCGGGCAGGTCGTCCTCCTCGGCCGCCCGGCCGACCGGGGCCGGCGCCCCCGCGACCGGCCCGCCCGATCCGGTCCCGCCGGAGGCGCGCCCGTTCCCGGTACCGCCCCCGCCGGTGCCCGTGCCGTTGGCGCCGCCGAAGAGGCCCGCCGATAGGTCGAGGAGGGACACCTGCCCCGACTCCCGCTGCTTCTGCACCCGTTGAGCCCGGGCCAGGATTTCCTCAACCCCCCCCACCAGCACA
>QGUQ01000341.1 GCA_003242195.1 Bacillota bacterium
CCTGCAAGCAGCACGGCATCAAGCCCATCATCGGCTGCGAGATCTACATGGCCCGGCGCACGCGGCACGACCGGGAGCCCAAGGTGGACGACCAGTCCTACCACCTGCTGGTCCTGGCCCAGAACGATACGGGGTACCGCAACCTGATCAAGATCGTGTCCCGGGCCTTCAGCGAGGGCTTCTACTACAAGCCGCGGGCGGACCGGGAACTGCTGGCCGAGCACAGCGAGGGCCTCATCGTCACGTCGGGCTGCATCGGCAGCGAGATCCCGCGCCTCCTGCTGGAGGGCAACGAGGAGGCGGCGCTGGAGGCTGTCCGCTGGTACCTGGACGTCTTCGGTGACCGGTTCTACTTCGAGATCCAGGACCACGGCCTGCCGGAGGAGCGGAAGGCGTACCGGAAGATCGTCGAGCTGGCCAAGCGCTTCGACGTGCCCCTGGTGGCCACCAACGACGTCCACTACCTGCGCCGGGAGGACGCGGCGGCCCACGAGGTCCTGCTCTGCATCCAGACGGGCAAGACGCTGGACGACCCCAATCGGATGCGGTTCGAGAACGACGAGTTCTACCTCAAGAGCCCCCAGGAGATGGCAGAGGTCTTCCGGGAGCTGCCCGAGGCCCTGACCAACACGGTGCGGCTGGCCGAGCGCTGCAACATCGAGTTCGAGTTCGGCCGGTTCCTCCTGCCCCACTACGAGGTGCCGGAGGGCCACGACGCCGCCTCGTACCTGCGCTACCTCTGCGAGACCAAGCTGCCCGAGCGATACCCCAACGCGGATTCGCAGGTGCGGGACCGGCTGAACCACGAGTTGGAGATCATCACCCGCATGGGGTACCCGGCCTACTTCCTCATCGTCTGGGACTTCGTCGACTTCGCCCGGCGCAACGGCATCGCCGTGGGGCCCGGGCGCGGTTCGGCCGCCGGCAGCCTGGTGGCCTACGTGCTGGGGATCACCGACATCGACCCCCTGCGTTACAACCTGCTCTTCGAGCGCTTCCTCAACCCCGAGCGGGTGACCATGCCCGATATCGACATCGACTTCGACGACCACCGGCGGGACGAGGTCATCGACTACGTGGTGCGCAAGTACGGGCGCGACCGGGTGGCGCAGATCATCACCTTCGGTCGCATGCTGGCCCGGGCGGTGATCCGGGACGTGGGCCGGGTGATGGGCCTGCCCTACGGCGAAGTGGACAAGATCGCCAAGATGGTGCCGGCCCAGCTGGGCATCACCCTGGACCAGGCGCTGGAGTCCAGCCCGGAGCTGAAGCAGGCCTACGAGCAGCAGCCGGTGGTGCGGCAGCTGGTGGACATGGCGCGGAAGCTGGAGGGCATGCCGCGTCACGCCTCCGTCCACGCGGCGGGTGTGGTCATCGGACGCGACCCGCTGATGGAGCACGTGCCGCTGCAGCGGATGCAGGATGGCTCCACCGTCACCCAGTTCCCCATGACCACGCTGGAGGAGCTGGGCCTGCTGAAGATGGACTTCCTGGGCTTGCGGACGCTGCACGTGATCCAGGAGACGGAGGAGATCATCAACACCACCGGCGTCCGGGACGTGCTGGCGGAGGAAGCTGCAGGGCACGGGGCGGCAGAGGGCGGTGGCGACGCGGTGCCGACGCCGCGGGACGGGGCCGCGGCCGGGGCGGCTTCGGGCGGGGCCCGTTCGTCCCGGCGCTTCAGCGTCCGGGACATCCCCCTGGACGACCAGGCCACCTTCGAAGCCATCAGCCGCGGGGAGACCGCCGCCATGTTCCAGGTGGAGTCCTCGGGCTTCACCCAGATGCTGCGCAGCCTGCGACCCACCAGCATCGAGGACCTGATCGCCGCCGTGGCGCTGTTCCGGCCCGGGCCGCTGGGCAGCGGCATGGTGGACGACTTCATCAAGCGCAAGCACGGCGAGGTGCCCGTCGAGTACCTGCATCCCTGGCTGGAGCCGATCCTCAAGGAGACCTACGGCACCATCGTCTACCAGGAGCAGGTCATGCAGATCGCCAGCGTCATGGCGGGGTTCACCCTGGGTCAGGCCGACCTGCTGCGCCGCGCCATGGGCAAGAAGAAGCCCGAAGAGATGCAGAAGCAGCGGGAGAAGTTCGTGGCCGGCGCCCGGGAGAAGGGCATCGACCCCGAGCTGGCGACGCGCATCTTCGACCTGATGGAGTACTTCGCCGGCTACGGCTTCAACAAGAGTCACTCGGCGGCCTACGGGTACCTGGCCTACGTCACCGCCTACCTCAAGACCCATTACCCGGCGCCGTACATGGCCGCCACCCTCAGTAGCGTGATGAGCAACTCGGACCGGGTGGCGGAATACATCAACGAATGCCGCCGGCTCGGCATCCCGGTGCTGCCGCCGGACATCAACCAGAGCGACGAGCGGTTCACCATCGTGCCCGACCCCGGGGCGCGGGGAGGCTACGCCATCCGCTTCGGCTTGGCGGCCATCAAGAACGTGGGCCACGCGGCCATCGAGTCGATCCTGGAGGCGCGGCGATCCCACGGGCCCTTCCGCTCCCTGAGCGACTTCTGCCAGCGGGTCGACCTGCGCCACGTCAACCGGCGCGCCCTGGAGAGCCTGATCAAGGCGGGGGCCTTCGACTGCCTGGGCGTCCCGCGGGCTCGCCTGCTGGCGGGGTTGGAGGAAGTCATGGCCCGGGCCCAACGGGTGCAGAAGCAGCGGGAGTCGGGGCAGGTGTCCCTCCTCGACCTCTCGGAGGGCCTCTTCGGCGGCGCCAACGGCACGGGCACCGGCGGGGGCGGTACCGGGAACGGGCGCGCCTCCGGCGGGACCGGACCGGGCGGGCCGGTCGCGGG
>QGUQ01000342.1 GCA_003242195.1 Bacillota bacterium
CTGGTGGAAGCGGGCCGGGTGCGCGACGACCCCGTCGCGGCAGCGGTGGCTCGCTGGCTGGGCTGGGCCTACGTGGGCATCGCCGTGCTCGTCGGCCTGTTGCTGGCCCTTGGTGTCCTTCCCTGGGCCGCATGAAGGGGGATGCCGCCTCCGGTCGAATATCACTGGCAATCCATTCTTTTCCTCGGATGGGCCGGCCCGCGGCCGGTCCCCGGGGCACGCGATGGGGAGGCTCCACCGGCCGATGACGGTCGTCATCCGCAACGCGCGGCCGGGCGACGCCCCGGCCATCGCGCGGGTCCAGGTGGCCACCTGGCGCAGCACGTACCGCGGCATCATCCCCGACGAGTACCTGGACACCATGGAGGAAGAGCCCCGCGCCGCCTGGTGGCGCGACGTGATCGCCCGCGATAGCGGGGCATCGGATCAGGCCTTCATCGTCGTGGCTGACGATGGGGAGCGCGGCGTGGTGGGCTTTGCTGCCGGCGGGCCCGAGCGGACGGGGGATCCCCAGTTCCGGGGCGAGCTGGGGGCGATCTACATCCTGGAGGCGTACCAGCGTCGCGGGATCGGGCGCCGGTTGGTGCGCGAGGTGGCTCGGCGCTTGCTGGAGCGCGGCTTCGATAGCATGCTGGTGTGGGTGCTGGCCGAGAACCCCTTCCGGGCCTTCTACGAGGCCCTCGGAGGCCACCGGGTGCGGAGTCGGTCCATCGAGATCGGCGGCAAGACCCTGGAGGAATGGGCCTACGGCTGGGACGACATCCGCAGCCTGGCCGGAGACTCCAACATCCCTTCGTGACCGGACGCGATGAAACCGATGCCCGGCGTACTGAAGGACCCTGTCTTTCGGCTGTTGTGGTTCGGCCGCTTTGCCTCGCTGTTCGGAACCCGCTTCAGCGACCTGGCCCTGCCATGGGTCCTGCTGCAAAGCACCGCGTCGCCATGGCAAGTCGCCCTGGTGGTGGCCTGCGAGCAGGCCGCCACCTTTCTGCTCTCCCTCCCCGCCGGCGCCTGGGTGGAGCGGCAGCGCAAGCGCGACGTGGCCCTGGCGGCCGAGACTCTCCGGTTTGCGGTCATGCTGCTGCTGGCGGTCCTGGTCTTCTTCGACGAACTCTCATCCTGGACCGCCGGCCTCGCTTTGTTCGTCATGGGTGCGGCCGGCCTGTTCTTCTCCACCGCCTACCGCCCCCTGCTGGTGTTCGCCGTCGGGAGGAACCGGCTGCCAGCGGCCTACAACCTGAATGAGGGCGCGGACGCCGTCAGCACGCTCCTGGGACCCGTGGCGGCTGGCGCCCTGATGACGGCCTTCGGCCCCACCTGGGCGCTCGCCGTCGATGCGCTGAGTTACCTGATCTCGCTGGCCACCCTCATGGCGATCCGCGTGCGTGAGCCTGCCAGCGGCGCCGATGACGAGAGACCGGCGGGCACGGTTCGGGAGAGGTTCCGCGCCAGCCTGGCGGGATTTCGATACATCCTGGGGCACCCCGTTCCCGGGACGCTGGTGGGCATAGGCAGCCTCCTGGGGTTCAGCGCCGTGGCGTCGTCCCTGTTGGTGACGGTCCTGGTCCAGCAGGACCTGCGCTGGAGTGCGGCCCAGGCCGGATGGATCTATTCCGCCATGGGCGCCGGCAACGTGACCGGAGTCGTGGTACTGGGCTGGATGCAGCGGGCGGTGCCCTGGGCGATGCTCCTGGCTGCCGCCTTGCTGGCGGCAGCGGGCGGCGCGGCCGTCTTGGCCTTCTCAACCACGTTCCCGGCTGCCCTGCTGGGGGCCTTCTTGCTGGACGGCGCCCTGTCCGTGGCCTTTGTCGTCCAAGCCAGCCATGTGCCGGTCTTCACCCCCGATCGCCTGCTGGCCCGCGTCCATGCGGCCGCGTCGCTGGCCGACGACACGGCCCGCCTGCTCGCCCGTCTTTTCGCTGGGGGGCTGGCGGAGACGCTGGGGGTTCGTGCGGCCTTTCTCGCTTGCGCGCTCTTGCTAGGCGGCGGTGCGGTGCTCGCCCATCGCACTAGGATCAAAGAGGAGCCCGTAGCGGAGGTCAGGCCATGACACCGCGCCGCGTCGGCCGGATCGGTCTTGGCGCCATGGGCAGCCGCATGAATGCCTGCCTGTACCAGAAGGTTCATGGCCTCGCGATAGGTCCCGGATGGGATCCCCCGTCACCTTTAGTTTCCGCACCACGGTACAACCCCCCGCCGTACCCCGCCGCCAGGCGGACACTGCGGGCTCGGACCGGCAGCGTGCTGCCTGGTCGTGGCCCGCGCCTTCCGACTTACTAACCACAGCTTACCATGCCCGCCCGCAAAGCGTGGTTTTCCGCGCGACCAGCTCGTCCGGACTTGGATCGCCCATGCCCGGAGTTGCTCTTCCGTCAGTATCATCAGCGTTCCGTGGATCCCGCGATACCTCCCGTCGCCGGTGGTACGCCACTGTTTCCGGCGCGTGACGCCCGCCCCGTGACCGTGGCCAAAATTTTGGTGGTCTCTTGCTACATTCAAACCCAAAAATTCTGTCTTCCGCGGCAGGAGTCGGGGCGCGAGCCACGAAAGAGAGCGGTCATATATACCTGATCGACAAGATTCGACTCGCGGGACGCGAGTCGACGGGGGAGGGAGCCTGGTGGCGCTGAGGGCGCGTGTCTTGAGACTCTTGGGGGTGGTGCTCGCCGGCACCCTGGTCCTGGCCGCCGGTTGCGGTCGGCCGGCGGAGCGGGCGGGGAGCGGCGGGCGCCCCCCCCCCGGGGGGGGGGGGGGGGCCCCCCAACCCCTTTCTTTTATACAACTCCCCGCCCCACAGAACGGCTCCCCTATT
>QGUQ01000031.1 GCA_003242195.1 Bacillota bacterium
TTTATCCTTGTAATTAGGTATGGACCCGGCCCGCTGCCGGCCCCAGGCCCCGACAGGGGCGAGCGCGGAGCGCGCCACCCCGCGGCGGCTACCCGCCTCGCCGCCAGCCGGTCGGCACGTGCGCCGCGCGCCGCCAGCCGATCCGTACGGGCGCGGGTGGTCTATAATGGGTGGGAGCGGGCCCGGCCGGGCGCGGGCCGGGCTAAACCCGTTCCCGGGGTCCGTTCGCGACGGAGGGATCACCGATGATTCGCGTGATCATGTGTGGGGCCACGGGCCAGACCGGGCGGGCCATCACCCGCGGCTTGCTGGCCGAGCCCGACATCCACCTGGTGGGTGCCGTGGCGGCCCACCCGGCGCCTGATGTGGGGACCGCCGTGGGGGCGGAGCCTGCCGGCGTGCCGGTGGATACGGACCTGGCCGCCGTGTTGAAACGGGTGGAGGCCGATGTCCTTGTCGACTTCACCGTGGCCCCGGTGGCGGAGCGCCACCTGCGGCTGGCGTTGGAACACGACATCGCGCCCGTCATCGGTACCACGGGCCTCTCCGGGGAGGCTCTGGCCGATCTCGAGCGCGAGTGTGCCCGCCGCGGCCTGGGAGCGGCCGTCATCGCAAACTTCTCCATCGGGGCGATGTTGCTGGCGCAGTTCGCTGCCCTGGCTGCCGAGCTCTTGCCCGACGCCGAGATCATCGAGCTCCACCACGACCGCAAGCGCGACCGGCCCTCGGGAACGGCCCTGCGGCTACGGCAGCGCCTGGCGGCCGCCTGTGGCCGGGAGGTGCCCGTCCACAGTGTTCGCCTGCCAGGCCTGGTGGCCCATCACCGGGTGATCTTCGGCGGCCGCGGCGAGACGCTGACCATTGCCCACGATAGCCTGAGCCGCGAGTCCTTCGTTCCCGGCGTCGTGGCTGCCGTCCGGCGCGTTCGCCAGTTGGGTGGCCGGGTGATCTACGACCTGGAGGAGCTCATCACCGTCAGCAGCGCCACCGGTGCGGGCCAGGGGATGGCCGTCGGCAGCGGCGAGCCTTCCCAGGCGGCGGAACCGCAGGGGTGATGGCCTTGGCCGTCGAGGCGGTGGTGGTCGTCGGCGACGACCGGCAGGCAGCCTGCGCCGAGGCCTTGCAGCGGCGCGGATGGCGGGTCCGTTGCCTGGGCCGGTCTGCGGCCGGGCTCCCGGCCTCCCCGGATCCGGGCATCGTCGCCGACGCCGACGTGGTCCTCGGGCCCGTCACCGGCTTCGAGGCGGGCCGCCTCGCCGGGGACCTGGCGGGGCCGGCCGCGGAGCCGGAGCGCTGGCCTTTCCGCCCCGGCGCCCTCTACATCGGTGGGCGGCCCAGCGATGCGCTGCGGCGCGCGTTGGCGGAGCGGGGCGCCCGGTGGCACGACCTATTGCAGAACGAGGCCTTCGCGGAAGCCAACGCCCTGCCCACGGCGGAGGGGGCCGTGCTGCGTGCCCAGCAGCTGGGCCGAAGGATCATCGCCGGCCAGGCCGCTGCCGTACTGGGCTTCGGCCGCTGCGGCCGGGCCCTGGCCCTGCTCCTGCGGGGAATGGGTGCTGCGGTCACCGTCGTGGCGCGCCGGACCGAACAGCGGCAGGAGGCAGCGGCGCGAGGGCTGAAGGCGTCGCCCTTCGAAGACCTGGCCGGGGTGCTGGAGCGATCCACCCTGGTGTTCAACACCGTGCCGGCACCGGTGCTGGGCAGGGAGCTCCTGGTCCGGTTGCCGCGAGAGGCGCTGGTCGTCGACATCGCCTCGCGCCCTGGCGGCGTGGACTGGGACGCGGTCCGGGAGCTGGGCGTGGAGGCGCACCTGGAGCTGGCATTGCCGGCCCGGTTCTTCCCGGTGACGGCAGGCGAGATCCTGGCCGAGACGGCGGTTCGGGTCGTGGCCGGGGGTTGCGAGGCGGCGTCCCCGCCGGCGTGTCAGGAAACGCGTCAGGAAAGTTGACGCGAATGAGCCCAAAGGGGGCTGGCACCCGTCACCGGGGTGCGGCTGGCGCAATAGGCTCTCGGTGAGCGCGCGCGGTAGCGTGTAGCGGCGCGGCGGGCCGGCCGGACGTGGGCCCGCCGGCGGGAGGAGGGATCGCGCGGTGCTCACCGGACGCCGAATTGGTTTCGCCGTGTGCGCGTCGCACCACAACCTGTCCCGGGTGATGGAGGCCGTCGGTCGGTTGGTGGAGTCGGGGTCGGACGTATACCCTATCGTGTCCCACTCCGTGGCCACCACCGCCACCGTGCATGGTACGCCGGCGCAGTGGCTGGAGGCGCTGGAACGGGTGACGGGCCGACGGCCGTGGCGGAGCATCCCGGAGGTGGAGCCCATTGGGCCGCGCCGGCTCCTGGACGCCCTGGTGATCGCGCCGTGCACCGGCACGACCATGGCCAAGCTGGCCAATGGTTTCAGCGACAGCGCCGTGCTCATGGCGGCCAAGGCCGTGTTGCGGAACCAGCGCCCGGTGGTGCTGGCCATCTCCACCAACGACGGGCTGGGGATCAACGCCCGCAACCTGGCGACGCTGCTCAACACCAAGAACGTCTACTTCGTACCCTTTGGCCAGGACAATCCCGAGGAGAAGCCGAACTCTCTGACATCGAGTTTTGGACTGATACCCGCCGCCCTGGAGGCGGCCCTGGCGGGCAAGCAGCTGCAACCGCTGCTGGTGGCGGCGGGCGGGATGTGACCCGCGGCGGCCGCGCCGGGCCCGGCCGGAGCGGCTACCGCGCCCATTGCACACCAGGCCGGCGCCGCCGGGCGGTCGCGCCGGCCCGGGAGGTCGAAGCATGGGATATCGCGTGGCAGT
The DNA here is from genome assembly GCA_003242195.1 of Bacillota bacterium. Lineage (GTDB taxonomy): Bacteria > Bacillota > Sulfobacillia > Thermaerobacterales > Thermaerobacteraceae > ZC4RG37. The sequence continues at coordinate 2,802 of QGUQ01000031.1, forward strand.
GGTAGGCGCCACCGGTCTGGTCGGGCAGCAGGTGATGCGGTTGCTGGAGGAGCGCCGGTTCCCCGTGTCGGAATTGCGGCCGCTGGCCACGGCGCGCTCGGCCGGCCGGGTGGTGCAGTTCGCCGGCGAGCAACTGGAGGTTCGGGAGGCGTCCGCGGAGACCCTGCGGGGGGCGGACTTCGCCTTCTTCGCGGCCAGCGGCGACGTCAGCCGGGAGCTGGCACCGGTGGCCGCTCGCGCCGGCACCGTCGTCATCGACAAGTCCAACACCTTCCGCCTGGACCCCGAGGTGCCCCTGGTGGTGCCCGAGGTCAACGGTGACGCCCTGGCGGGCCACCGCAACCTGATCGCCAGCCCCAACTGCTCCACCATCCAGCTGGTGGTGGTGCTGAAGCCGATCCTGGATGCCTTCGGGCTGCGGCGCGTGGTCGTCTCCACCTACCAGGCCGTCTCGGGTACGGGGGCGGCGGCGCTGGAGGAACTGGAGGCGGCGACCCGGGCCGACCTGGAGGGCCGCCCATTCGAGCCGCAGGTGTACCCGCAGCCCATCGCCTTCAACGTGCTTCCCCACTGCGACCGGTTCGAAGACGAGGCGGCGACCCTGGAGGAGTGGAAGCTGGTTCGGGAGTCGCGGAAGATCCTGGGCCGCCCGGACCTGGCCGTGACCGCCACAGCGGTGCGCGTGCCGGTGCGAGTCGGTCATAGCGAGGCGGTGTGGCTGGAGACGGAGCGGCAGGCAGATCCCGCGGCCTTGCGGGAGGTGCTGGCGGCCGCGCCTGGCGTGGTCGTCTGGGATGATCCCACCCGGAACCTGTACCCGACGCCGCTGCAGGTTGCCGGCCGGGACGAGGTCTTCGTCGGGCGCATCCGCCGCGACCCCACCGCCGAGCGAGCCTTCTGGCTGTGGATCGTGGCTGATAACCTGCGCAAGGGCGCGGCCACCAACGCCGTGCAGATCGCCGAGGCCCTGATCCGGGCTTGACGGCCGGCACGGCCGCGGGATGGGAAGCGAGGTCGTGGCAGCGTTGCGAATCATCGTACAGAAGTTCGGTGGCACCTCCTTGCGCACGGCGGAGGATCGCGCTGCCGCCGTCCGCCACGTGGTGGGGGCGATTCAGCGCGGCCTGCGCCCGGTAGTGGTCGTGTCGGCCATGGGGCGCCGCGGCGATCCCTACGCCACCGATACCCTGGTCTCCCTGGCCCGAGACGTGCACCCCGAAGTGCCCCCGCGGGACCTGGACCTGCTCATGGCCTGCGGCGAGGTGATCTCAGCGGTCGTCTTCGCCCAGGTGCTGCGGCGGGCGGGGGTCCGGGCCATCGCCCTGACGGGCGGGCAGGCAGGTCTGGTGACCGACGACCAGTTCGGCGACGCTCGCATCTTGCGGGTGGAACCGGAAACCCTGCGCCGCCACCTGGAGCGGGGCGAGGTCCCGGTGGTCGCGGGCTTCCAGGGGGTCACGGAAGACGGGCGCGACGTCACCACCCTGGGCCGCGGCGGCAGCGATACGACGGCGGCCGCCCTGGGCGTGGCCTTGCGCGCCGAGGTGGTGGAGATCTACACCGATGTGGACGGCATCAAGACGGCCGACCCGCGCCTGGTCCCCGAAGCCCGCACCTTGAGCACCGCCACCTACGACGAGATCGTGCAGATGGCCCACGAAGGGGCCCGGGTGGTCCACCCGCGAGCGGTCGAGCTGGCCATGCGCGGCAACGTGCCCCTGCGGGTGCGCAGCACCTTCAGCGACGACCCCGGCACGCTGATCACGCGGCATTGGGAGGTCGACCAGGTCTGGCCCGACCTGCGGCACGCACGGGCGGTGACGGGCATCACCCACATCCCCCACCTGACCCAGATCACCATCCACGTAGACGACGCGCGGGACGACCAGGCCCTGAACGTGCGGCTGTTCCGGGCGCTGGCGGACCGGGGCATCAGTGTGGACATGATCAACGTTTCGCCACGGCGCAAGTCTTTCGTGGTCCGCGACGAGCGGGCGGAGGAGGCGCGGGCGGCACTGGAGGAACTGGGGCTGAAGCCCGAGTTGCGACCGGGTTGCGCCAAGGTCACGGTGGTTGGGGCGGGCATGCACGGGGTGCCCGGCGTCATGGCGCGGGTGGTGGAGGCCCTGAAGGCCGCCGGCGTGTCCATCCTGCTGACGGTGGACTCCCACATGACCATCTCCTGCCTCGTCGAGGGGCGCGATCTCGGGGCGGCGGTGCGAGCGCTGCACGACAAGTTCGGCCTGGGGAAGGTGACGCCGGTCCTGGACGGCCCCGAGCGGTCGCCCCGGGTGGGAGCGGGTGACCCGCGGCCCGCCCCGGCGTCCCCCTCGGTGTCGCAGCCCCCGGGGGCGCGGGAGAACGGTGCCAGGGTGATGGCCAGAGAGGGGGAGGAGCCCGATGCCTGACTACGGTTCGGTCATCACGGCGATGGTGACGCCCTTCGACGCCGAGGGGCGCGTGGACACGCGCGGGGCGGCGGAACTGGCGCGGCGCCTGGTGGAGTCCGGCTCCGACGGGATCGTCGTGGCCGGCACCACCGGCGAGTCGCCGACCCTGACCGAGGAGGAACGGCTGGCCCTGTTGCGCGCCGTGCTGGAGGCCGTGGGCGACCGCGCCTTCGTCTGGATGGGTACGGGGACCAACGACACGGCGGCGTCCATCCGCCTGACCCGGGAGGCCGAGGATGCGGGCGCCCACGGCGTCATGCTGGTGACGCCCTACTACAACAAGCCGCCGCAAGCCGGCCTGCTGGAACACTTCCGGGCCATCGCGTCGGCCACGCGGCTGCCGGTAATGGTGTACAACGTGCCCGGCCGCACCGCCTGCAACCTGGAGCCCGAGACGCTGGTGCGGCTGGTGGAGGCGGCGCCCAACGTGGTGGCCGTCAAGGAGGCCAGCGGCAACCTGGACCAGGTGGGTGAGATCCGGCGCCGGTTGCCGCGACCCTTCCGGGTGTACGCCGGCGACGACAGCTTCACGCTGCCGGTTCTGGCCATCGGTGGCGATGGCGTGGTCAGCGTCGCCTCCCACCTGGTGGCGGGGGAGCTGCGACGCATGGTGGACGCCTTCCGGGAGGGGCGGGTGGAGGAGGCCAGCGCCATCCACCTGCGGCTCCTGCCGCTCTTCAAGGCACTCTTCTGGACGGCCAACCCGATCCCCGTGAAGACGGCATTGCGGCTGGTAGGCTTCGACGTGGGCGGCGTCCGGCCGCCGCTGGTGGCGATGCCCCGCGAGATGGAGGAGCGCCTCCGCTCGCTGCTGGCGGAGCTGCAACTGGTGCGAGTATAATATCTACAGCGCTTTTCGGTTCGGGTGCCACCGCGCGCTGGCGCGGGGGCATTTCTTTGTCTGGCGTTCCGCGGGCCGCCGCGCGGGACGCGACGATGTAGGGAACACAGGAGGTGGATGGGGATCGCGGCAAAGACCCAGGGTCCCGCGGTCGCGATCGTGCCGCTCGGCGGTCTGGGCGAGATCGGTAAGAACATGATGGTGATGGAGACCGAAAAAGACCTCATCGTCATCGATGCCGGTCTCGCCTTCCCGGGGGATGACATGCCGGGCGTGGACGTCGTGATCCCGGACTATACGTATTTGCTGGAGCGACGGCACAAGCTACGGGGCATCTTCCTGACGCACGGGCACGAGGACCACATCGGCGGGATGCCCTACCTGCTCAAGGAAGTCCAGGCGCCGGTCTACGCCACGCGGCTGACGCTGGGGCTGGTAGAGCGCAAGTTGGAGGAAGAGAAGCTGAGCCTGCCGGCCCGGTCGCGCGCCATCCGGCCCGGCGAGCGGGTGAGGGCCGGTTCCTTCACCGTCGAGCCGTTTCTTGTCAACCACAGCATCCCCGACTCGGTGGGCTTCGCCATCCGCACGCCCGTGGGCCTGTTCGTCCACACCGGCGACTTCAAGTTCGACCAGACGCCCATCGACGGGCGGGTGGCCGACTACCAGCGGCTGGCGGCCTACGGCGCCGAGGGCGTGCACGTGCTTCTCATGGACAGCACCAACTCCGAGAGGCCGGGGGTCACGGGTTCCGAGCGGCAAGTGGGCGAGGCACTGGCCAACGTCTTCCGGCAGGCGCAGGGCCGCATCCTGATCGCTAGCTTCGCCAGCCATCTGCACCGCCTGCAGCAGGTGTTCACGCTGGCCGCCGAGTTCGGGCGCCGGCTGGCGGTCATCGGCCGGAGCATGGAGAGCGTCGTCGAGGTCGCGCTGAAGTTGGGCTACCTGCACGATCCCGGCGTCATGGTGCCGGCGGACAAGATCCAGGAGCTACCACCCGAGCGCGTGGTCGTGCTGATGACGGGCAGTCAGGGAGAGCCCCTGTCCGCGCTGGCCCGGGCCGCCTCAGGGGAGTTGCGCAAGCTGGAGCTGCTGCCGGGCGATACCGTGGTCATCGCGGCCAGCCCCATTCCCGGCAACGAGAAGCTGGTGCAGCGCACCATCGACAACCTCTTCCGGCGCGGTTGCCACGTGATCTACGGCCCGCACGCGGGCGTCCACGTGTCGGGGCACGGTTCCCGGGAGGAACTGCGGCTGATGCTGAACCTGACACGACCGCGCTTTTTCATCCCGGTCCACGGCGAGTATCGGCACCTGCTGCACAATGCGGAGCTGGCGCGCTCGGTGGGCATCGAGGACGATCGCATCCTCATCGGCGAGAACGGGACGCTGTTCGAGGTGACCAGTGACGCGGCCCGTATCCGGGGCAAGGTCCAGGCCGGCGCGGTCATGGTGGACGGCCTGGGGGTCGGCGACGTGGGCAACGTCGTCCTGCGCGACCGGCGGCAACTGGCGCAGGACGGCGTGCTCATCGTGGCCATGGTGCTGAGCCGCGAGCAGCGGCGTGTCATCTCCGGCCCCGAGCTGATCACCCGGGGCTTCGTCTACATGCGGGAATCGGAAGACCTCCTGGCCGAGGCGCGAGAACGGGCGATCCAGGCCATCCGCGAGATCGACGAGCAGGACATCACCGAGTGGTCCAACATCAAGGCCGCCGTGCGCGACGCCCTGGGCCGCTTCCTCTTCGAGCGGACGGGGCGGCGGCCGGTGATCCTGCCCATCGTCCTCGAGGTCTGAGGCGGGGCGAAGGGGCGCGGCGGCCGGGGCGCGATCGGGGGCGGGCCCTAGCGGGCCCGCCCCTCCTCCATTTTTCATCCCCTGGGGGGAGCGGCGACCCGCGCGGCCATACTAGGGGGCGAGGAGGGATAGCCTTGCCCGCACCGCACGATCGCATCCGGGGGGTCCCCCACGGCGGGCCTCCGACCACGCTGCCCTACATGCCGGCCCCGCCGGCCGCGCCCGACCGTGAGCCTCCCCCGGGACCCGGCGGCCCGGGCGAACCGCCCATGAGCGAGACAGCGGCCAACATCAAGGAGCTAGGCACCGGGCGCGTTCCCGAGGCCCCTGCGGACATCCACGTGCTGACCATCGTCGGGCAGGTGGAGGGACACCTGCAACTGCCGGCCCAGAACAAGACGACCAAGTACGAGCACATCATCCCGCAGCTGGTGGCGGTGGAGCAGAACCCGGCCATCAAGGGGCTGCTGGTGATCCTCAACACCGTGGGCGGCGACGTGGAGGCGGGGCTCGCCCTGGCAGAGCTGATCCGGTCGCTGTCCAAGCCCAAGGTCTCCATCGTGCTGGGGGGCGGTCACTCCATCGGCGTCCCCATCGCCGTGGCGGCGGACGTGAGTTTCATCGCGCCGACGGCCACCATGACCATCCATCCGATCCGCCTGACGGGCCTGGTCATCGGCGTCCCCCAGAGCTATGAGTACCTGGACAAGATGCAGGAACGCATCATCCGTTTCGTCGTGGAGAACTCCCGCATCAGCCGTGACCGCTTCCGGGAGCTGATGTTCCGTACCGGCGAGCTGGCGCGGGACATCGGCACCGTACTGGTGGGGGAGGATGCGGTGCGGGAAGGGCTGATCGACGAGGTCGGCGGCCTGTCCCAGGCGGTGGCGCGACTGGCCGAGCTGATCCATCTGCGGGAGGCGAGGGCGGCGGGTGAGGGGCCGGCAGTTGCGCCCGCCGTCGCTTCCCCAGGCCTGCCCATCCCCGGGACCCCGCCCGGCGCCGGGCCCGCCGGCGGGGCTCCCCCGGGCGTTCCGGCAGGCCCGCCGTGGTCTCCCGGCCAGCCCGGCCCGGTTTCCTGGCGTCCCACGGGCGGCGGGTACCCGGCCATGGGGTTCCGCTGATCCGCTCCGGCCCTGAAGAACAAGACCCGCGGCGGCCGGGGGCTGCACGCGGGCCAGGTCCTCGGGACGGACGTACCCTCCGAGACTAGCCTGGACACCCCGGCCGCCCTTCATGCGGCAAGCCTGCCGTCGCGGCAAGCCGCCAGCGAGAGGAGGGAGGACGTGTGGTCCTCTACACCATCGTCCCGCTGCACGAGGTACTGGCGGGATGGGACGAACCGAGGCCGGATCCTATCTCCCTGGAGATCCAGGGACGTACGCTCCTGATCGAGCCGGATTCGCCGTACGGCGGCCGCATCGCCCGCCTCATTTCAAGCGATCCCAACGATTTCCTCGATCCCGCCTTCCAGCCCGGACGGCGAGTGGCCTGGTGGGGGCCCCGGCCCTAGGCCGGGGCCCCGCCGTGTCCCGGACTCTCTCTGTAACTCGCTATAATGGGTAGGAGTCCAACAGGCAACCGGGGGAGGAGATGCGTTGGAGCTTTCGTTGTGGCAGGTCGTGGTCCTCGGGGTGGTGCAGGGACTGACGGAGTTTCTGCCCGTCTCGAGCAGCGGTCACCTGGTCGTGTTTCAGGAACTGCTGGGAATCCACCTGGAAGGGGTCGGCTTGGAGATCGCGGTGCACCTGGGTACGCTGGCGGCCGTGCTGGCCGTCTACCGCGGGGACGTGGCGGCGGCCGTAGCCGGCGGCGCGCGGGCCGTCGTCGCCTTGCTCCGCGGGCGCGGGGCGGAGGCCTGGCGGGAGGACCCCGGTGCGCACCTGGCGCTGCTGGTCATCGTCGGCACCTTGCCCGCCGTTGTCGCCGGCTTGGCGGCCAAGGACGCCATCGAGGCCGTGTTCGAGTCGCCGCTGTTCGTGGCGGGCTGCTGGCTGGTGACGGGTGCCCTGCTGTGGTGGGTCAGCGGTTTGCACGGCCGCACCACGACCCTGCAACGGGCGAGCCTGGCGGACGCGCTCGCCGTAGGGCTCTTCCAGGCCGTGGCGCTGTTGCCGGGAATCTCTCGATCGGGCAGCACCATCGCCGGAGCCCGCCTTCGCGGCCTGTCGCCGGAAGAAGCGGCGCGCCTCTCCTTTCTCCTCTCGCTACCCGCCATCATCGGCGCGGCGGTCCTGGTGACACCGGACGTCCTGGCGGAGAGCGCGGCGGGCATCCCCTGGACGATGTTCCTGGCGGGCGGCCTGACGGCCGCCCTGACGGGGTACGCGGCCATCCGCTGGCTCCTGCGCTGGTTGGCCACCGGCCGCCTCCACTGGTTCGCCTACTACCTCTGGGCCGCGGCCATCGCGGTGTTCTTCCTTTACCGCTATAGCGGCCGCTGACAACGCTTCCGTGGGTTCGCTGGCAAGGGTTCGGCGCCGTGGAGATCCCGCCCGTCGACCACGTCGAAGGGACACCCGAGTCGAGCCGATAGGAAAGGACGGCCGGGGACCGAATTGCCTGTCCACGGGAGGGGACGACCGTGTCTCGGCAACGGGGACGGCGCAAGGAGGGCGGTTCCGACCGGCTGCGCGGCGAGGCGATGGGCATCGCCCTGCTGGTCCTGTCCGGGCTGGCCCTCGTCGCCCTGGTGAAGGGGCCCGCGGCGGGTGGGGTGATCGGTACGTACCTGGCCGGGGGGCTCACCTGGGCCGTGGGCCGCGCGGCCTGGCTGTTGCCACCGCTGATGGCCTGGCGGGGACTCAGCTGCCTGTGGGCCCTTCCCCTGCTCCATTCCCGGTCGCGCAGTGCCGGGCTGGCACTGGCCGTGGTGCTGGCGGCGGTTGTGTCCACGAGGCCTTGCGAGCCGCTGCTGGCACCGTCGTGCGTGCGGGCGGGCGGAGGCGTGGTGGGCGCGCTGACGGCCGAGGTCCTGAGGCGCGCCTTCGGTTCGGCCGGCTCGCTGCTGGTGCTGGCCGCCCTGGCCATCCTGGACCTGCGGCTGATCACCGGTCGCCCCCTGGCGGCCCTGGGCGGCAGCCTGGGCCGGCGACTGGCGCCGGCGGCACGGCGGGTCCGCTCGTGGGCCGCGGATTTCTTCTTCACCCGTGACGACGGCGACGGGGAGGACGAGGACGCAGAGCAACGCCCGTCACGGCGCCGGCGGGGGGAGCCCGACCCTGCCACCGGTCCGGGCGAGGCGGGGCAAGGGCGCGGCAACGGGGGCCCGGGGGGCGCCGACGGCCACCGCTCCCTGGTGGCCCGCCTGCTGCAGCGAGCCTACCTGGACGGTCCCGCCATCGTCCACGACGTCGAACCCGCAGGCGATGCCCGGGAGCCGGAACCGGGCGCGGGGGGTGACGGTACCGGCGATCTCGCGG
>QGUQ01000343.1 GCA_003242195.1 Bacillota bacterium
GTACTGGCTGAACGGGTCCTACGTGGGCGCCGGCCCGGGGGCCTGGTCCTACTGGCGCGGCGAGCGGCGCCGCAACCGCCTGCATCCCGCCGCCTATGCGGACGAGGTGCTGTCCGGGCGCCTGCCGGTGGACCGCCGGGAACCGGTCGACCCCGACCTGGAGCGCAGGGAGACCATGATCCTCGGTCTGCGCCTGACCGAGGGGGTGGACTGCCGCCGGTTCGCGGCGCGCTTCGGCGTGACCCCGGACGAGGCCTTTCCCGCCGAAGTCGACGCACTGGTGCGGGAGGGGTGGCTGGTGCGGGAGGACGGCCGACTGCGGCTCAGCCGGCGGGCCGTCCCCGTTGCCAACAGCGTGCTGGAGCGCTTCGTCTGAAACGGCGGTGGCGCCATCGGGTCGGTTGACGCTAGGTGCGGGCCGGTGCTAAGTTGGAAGAAGGCCGTTAGCACTCTTCCACGTCGAGTGCTAAACGACACAGGGGAGAGCCTGCAAAGCTAGAGGGGAAGTTGTCGGATTGGCATCACCGACGGTACCGCCGGGGGCTGCGGGCGGTGATGGTGAAGGATGACGACGGGCGGGGAAGGGGGTGACGCCGCATGGACCAGCGTAAGCGACAGGTGCTGAAGGCCGTGGTAGAAGATTACGTGGACACGGCCGAGCCCGTGGGGTCGCGGACGCTGGCGCGGAAGTACGGCCTGGGCGTCAGCCCCGCGACGATCCGCAACGAGATGGCCGACTTGGAGGAGATGGGTTTTCTCGAGCAACCCCACACGTCGGCGGGCCGTATCCCGTCGGACCGGGGCTACCGGTTCTTCGTGGACGTGCTGATGGAAGCGGTGTCGCCCCCGCCGGAGCTGGTCGAACGCCTGCGGCGGATCTACGCCCAGCGGGTCGACCAGATCGGCCGTTTGCTCCGGCAGACCGCGCAGGTGCTCAGCGAGGCCACGGACTGCCTGGCGCTGGTGGAGTCGCCGCAGGTGGAGCCGGTGACGTTCCGGCACCTGCAGGTGCTTCCCCTTAGCGAGCGCCGGGCGCTGTTGCTCCTTGTGACGGAGGAAGGTCTGGTCCAGCAACGCCTCGTGGAGTTGCCGGAGCCGGCCAGCGAGGGCGAGCTGGCGCGTATCTCCAGCGTGCTCACCCGTCGCCTGGCCGGGCGTACCCTCGACCAGGTTCGGGCGACCGTGCTGGAGGAACTGTATGATGAACTGTCCGCCTACGGCGCTCTGCTGGACGTGGCGTTGGAGGCGTTGCGGCCGCCGGGGACGGATAGCGACCGCCCCGTCTACGTGCTGGGGACACGGCGGCTGTTCCGCCAGCCGGAGTTCCAGGACTTACGGCGGGCGCAGGCCGTGCTCGGCCTGGTCGAGCAGCAGGAGCTGGTACGCGAGCTGCTGGGCCGGAAGTCGGGCGAGGAGCTGGTCATCACCATCGGCCAGGAGAACCCCTACCCGGACCTCCATGACTGCAGCCTAGTGACCGCCTCGTACCGGGTGGGCGGGGAGATCGCGGGCCGGATCGCCGTGCTGGGTCCGAAGCGCATGCACTATGCCCGCATCTCCAGCGTGATCGAGCTGATGGCCCGGCTGCTGAGCGAGGCCTTTGATCGGTCAGTCCGCTGAACGGGGCGACGGTCTCCAGGCCGCCTGTCCTCGGCCCCCGGAGGCGGAGCTTTTTTGTGGCCCGAGCCGGCGCGAGGAGGTCGCAGGCAGCCATGACGGAGGAAAAGGAAGGACGGCTCGACGAGGAACAAAACGCCGCGGCCGCATCTGCCACCTCCCGGGGGCAGATCGGCTCCGGCGGGGCCGGCGGGGAGGCGGCCTCGCCCGCGGGGGGTGACGGCGTGGCCGCTTCCGGCGCCGGCGAGGCCGCGGGAGAGTCGGCCGGTGGGCCCGGCGAGGAGCGCGCGGTCGGGCCCGAGGCCGGGGGAGCGGCGGAGCGCATAGCCGCCTTGGAGGCCGAATGCCGGGCACTTCAGGAGCGGGTCGCGGCGGCCGAGCGGCTGGCCGCCGAGCGGCTGGAGCAGCTGCAGCGGCTGCAGGCGGACTTTGCCAACTACCGCCGCCGCATGATGCAGGAGCAGGCCCGCTGGCGGGAGCAGGCCATCGGCGAGTTCGTCCTCACCCTCCTGCCGGTCGTGGACAACCTGGAGCGGGCGCTGCAGGCGGGGCGCGACGGCGATCCCCTCAAGGACGGGGTCGTCATGGTGCACCGCCAGTTCCTGGACGTCCTGCGCCAGGTGGGCGTCGAGCCCATCGAGGCGGAGGGCAGGCCCTTCGACCCGCGCCTGCACGAGGCCGTGGCCCGCGAGGAGACGGATCGCGTTCCCGACGGCCATGTGATAGAGGTGTACCAGCGCGGTTACCTTTACCAGGGGCGGACGCTTCGCCCCGCGCTGACCAAGGTGGCGGTCGGCCGGCCCGCGGCGCCCGCGGCCGCGCAGGACGAGACGGGTGCCGGGGCGCAGGCCGCGCCCGAACAGCAGAACGGCAGCGATCCACCGGAGACCGCCCCTTCGGCGAAGTCGGCGGGCGACGGGAACGCTGACGCGGAGGAGGCGACTTCGCGATGAGCAAGGTCGTCGGCATCGACTTGGGTACCACCAACTCCGTCATTGCGGTCCTGGAAGGCGGCGAGCCCACCGTCATCACCAACGCCGAGGGCGGTCGCACGACGCCTTCGGTGGTCGGCTGGTCCAAGGACGGCGAGCTGCTGGTGGGGCAGGTGGCCAAGCGCCAGGCGGTCACCAACCCCGAGCGCACCATCTTCTCCATCAAGCGGTTCATGGGCCGGCGCTA
>QGUQ01000032.1 GCA_003242195.1 Bacillota bacterium
GGCCAGGCCGGCGTGTGCCAGACCCGGTTCTCCGCCACCACCATGCGCGTGGAGGTGGCCAGGGGCTCGCCCGTGTTCAGGTTCCGGTCGTACTTGGGGAAGGCGCTGGAGGCGATCTCGAGCCGGATCCGGTGCCCGCGCTTGAACACCTGGGCCGTGTTCCAGAGGTCGATCTCGAAGCGGTACACCTTCCCCGGCTCCATGAAGACCTCCTTGTCCATGCCCTCCCGGAAGCGGGCCCGGACCATGCCGTCGCAGAGCCGCTGGCAGAACCCGTTGGGGTGCACGTCCACCAGCTTGGCCATGAAGTCGGTGTCCACCGCCGACGACGACGCATACAGCACCAGCTTCACCGGCCCCGTGACCTCCACGTCCCGGTCCAGGGGCGGCGTGGAGTAAACCAGCACGTCGCCCCGGGTCTCGATGGCCGAGTAGTCGTCGGGGCCACCGATCTGATTGGACAGCGGGTCGGTGATGAAGGGCACCGGCCGCGCCGGGTCATAGAGGTAGACGTCCGGCGGCTCGTCCGTCGCCGGCGGCTCGGTGGAGAGCACGCCGTCGCCGAAGCGGCTGTTGGCCCGCCCGCCGCTGCGCAGGTAGAACTTCGTCCACCGGGTACGGGCCAGGGGCCACTCGTGCTCGTCCCGCCAGTAATTGGCGCCCATGATGAACAGGCGCACAGGCGGCTCGTCGCCGATGCCGTTGTCGATGCCCTTGAGCCAGTAGTCCAGCCAGCGCACCTCGTAGCCGTCCAGGTCGATGACGGCCTCGGGCCCGAAGTCCACCTCGCCCAGCTTGCGGCTCTCGTTGACCCGGTGCCCCCAGGGTCCCATGATCAGCTTCTGGCCGCGGCGGGCCCGCTCGCTGGGCGCGTGCCGCACCATGCCGGCGAAGTTGAGGGGCGTGCCGATCTGCTCGTCGTCGTACCAGCCCGAGACGTGCAGCACCGGCAGGTCGATCTCGTGGAACCGGTGCTGGTAGCGCAGGGGCTCCCACCACTCGTCCAGGGTGGGGTGGGCGAGGTCCTCCCGCCAGTGCCGGCTGACGAACCCCGCCGCCTCGTCCATGGTCAGCAGCGGCAGGTGCTCGTAGACCTTCATCCAGTCGATCTTGTCGACGTACTGGAGGACCCGGCCGTCCGTCATGCGGTTCCAGCACACGTGCATGGGCCCGGGCGTGCCCGTGGGCCATTCCACGTAGGGGTCCGACGGCGTCACGTGGACGATCATGGCCTTGAGGTGCGGCGGCTTCTCCAGGGCGGTGAGCCACTGGATGCGGCCCAGGTAGGAGCCTCCCCAGGTGGCCACGTCGCCCGTGGACCAGGGCTGCCGGGCCAGCCACTCGATGGCGTCATAGCCGTCCCTCGCGTCGTTGCGGTAGGGGACGAACTCCCCCTCCGAATCGCCCCGTCCCCGCACGTCCATCCAGACGAAGACGTAGCCGTGGGTGGCGAAGAAGTTCCCGTAATGCCAGGCCCGCTGGGTGTTCTTGCCGTAGGGCGTCCGGGCCAGGACCACGGGGAAGCGGCCCGGGGCATCCGGTCGGTAGATGTCGGCAGACAGCGTGCACCCGTCCCGCATGGGGACACGGACGTTGAACTCGTGGCGAACGGGGTAACACCGCCGGCCGTCGCCCTTGCCTTCCCTTTCATGCCCGGTGCGCCTTTCCCGCGACGTGGGCTCCGGGCCGGGCGTGTCGCCTAGCCATGCCACGACGCCACTCCCCTCCCATCACGGCCCGGCCGCCGGTACCCCCTTCCTCCCCTCCACCCCGTCACCCGCCTCTTGCCCCCGGGTTCCCGTGAGGAACACCATGCGCCCGACAGGAACGCCAGGGGGTCATGACGGGTCACCGGGCCGACGAGATGCTGCACGGCGGCCGGGGAAGAACCACGGAAAGATCGTGGCCATCACCAGTATGGCGGATCGACCGTGCCTCTTCACATCCAGGAAATCGCTGAGGCCCCACACCGAGCGGTAGGCTAGCTCCAGCGACGCCGTACCCAAGCTGAAGCCGGGCCTCGAGACTCTCCGAAGCGATGCCACGAGGGCCGCGAACCCCGGCTGCCACGTTGCCAAGCCCGCCCAGGAGCATGAAATACGTTATGCCTTGCGATTCGGCCGGTATGTGGTCCTCGTCCGGCGAGAGCCAGCCGGTATCTCCACGCCATGGGGGATGAACGCCGTCGGCGCAGGTGCATCAGGGTCTGGGAAAGGTAGGTGATGGGGGCGGTCTCCACCCCATCGACCGCCCAAGGAACCGGCGGAGACGGTCCGGCATGTACAGCAGCGGGATCGTCCGGAGCAACGCCGCGACGTCGCGAGCCGGGTTCCAACCGATGGCGTGGTACAGGTCCATGCGCAGCTTGGAAGCGGGATCCGAGTCGTAGCGCCCGAACAGCTGGGCATGCCCCGTGATCCCGGGTTTGACGCCCTCGCGTAACCGGAACAGGGGGTTGCTGCCCGCGATGTCCCGCACGATCTCCGGTCGCTCGGGCCTAGGCCCGACCAGGCTCATCTCCCCGCGCAGCACGTTCCACAACTGGGGCAACTCGTCCATATGACTTGTTCGCAGTATCCGCCCAACCCGCGTTATCCGGGGATCATTCGGCTGGGCCAAGAGGGGTCCCGTGTCCTTCTCCGCTTCCGGGACCATGGTTCGAAACTTGATCACTTCGAAACTTCGACCGTCGCGACCGACCCGCCGCTGCCGGTAGAAGACCGGACCGCGGTCCTCCACCCAGATCAGCGCCCCTGCCAGAACGCATAGGGGGATGGACAGGCAACCCAGGACGGTGGCTCCCAGGAGGTCGATGGCGCGCTTGAGCGCCCGAAGCTCCGGGGAGAGGACCACCGGGCGGATCTTCAGGAGGAGGACGTCCTCCAGGTGGACCGCGCAGCTGCGGGCCACGGCGATTTCGTAGGCCTCGGGCACCAGGTAGACCTCCATCCGCTGCGCCAGGGCCTGGGACACGATGCGCGCCCGTTCCTCCAGGGGGACGTCGGGAGTGATCAACAGCCGGCGGGCCGGGGTGGTTCCGGGGTGCACCCGGACGCAGGCGGGCAGGCGCTCCTTCCATTCGCCGGGGCGGGTGGAGACGAGGTCCACCGGCGGTTCCTGCCAGGCCCTCCGCGCACGGCGAGCGAAGGGGACGCGCCACAGGATGAGCAGCAGGGCCACGATCCCACCGGTTGGCACCATGGTGAAGGCGGCGATGGGCCGCTCGGGGTGGAAGAAGCGTGCGGCCGCAACCACCGCCAGCGTGGACCAGAGGCCGGCCGTGAGGACGTCCCGCCCCCACGCGAAGGCCGAACGGTGCAGCTCCCGGTAGCCCCGGTAGATGGCCAGGAAGCCGACGGTCCCGACCACGGCCACCGCGAGGGACATGGCGCCCGGCCACCATTCCCCGGGGGCTGGTTCCCGGCCGTTCCCTTCGGCGGCGGCTGTCCAGCACTGCACGAACTGGCCGGCGACGATCACGGCCGCATCGCCTGCAACCAGGAGGATCCCTTGCAAACCGCCCAGCAGCTCCCGCCAGCGGACGGGCTCGTTGCGGGTGACGGGCGGCGGTTCGGGAGCACGTGGCGGGCGGCTCGGAGATCTCGGGTCATGGGCCTTCATTCGGGCGGCCTCCTCCCCGGAGATGCGGGTATCGCTAATTCGGTGTACAGCGCCAGGAGCCGGGCTTCCATGATCCGCCAGGAGCACCACCTTTCATACAGCCGGAGCACCCGCGCCGCGAAGGCCCGCCTCTCTTGCGGGGTCCACCGGGCCGCGTCCCGCAAGGCGGCCTCCAGGCAACCCGTGTCGCCATAGGGAACCACGTATCCCAGGCGCCACGCTCGGACCCGCCGGTCGATGCCGGTGCCTTCCGCCACCACGATGGGCTTGCCCAGCCGCATGGCCTCGAACAGCTTGCCGGGGCTGGAGTATCGGTGGTTGGGGACCGACGGATCGTAGGTAGCCACCAGGATGTCGGCCCGGAGGTAGAGTTCGAGGCAGCGGTCGTGGGACACGCGCCCGTGGAAACGGGCATTGGGCAGGGCTGCCGCCGCCTTACGGATCCGTCCTTCTTCCGCTCCGAACCCGCCCAGGTCCAGCTCCCAGTCGGGGTGCCGGGCCATGACCTGGATGAGCTCCAGGAGTCCCCGGTCGGCCTGCAGGAGGCCCACGTAGGCCACGCGCAGCCCGCGCCGGGACGGCGGCCCGCCGGGAAGGTCGTCCGGGTCCCGGTCCAGGTTGTGGCTCCCTTCCCAGTCCGGGCTGTTGTAGACGATCACCAGCCGGCGCGGGCGGGCCTTCCCCAGCTGTGGCAGGCGGCTTTCGTCCGCCAGGATGACGGCGTCGGCCCGGCCCAGGAGCAGGGCCTCCAGCCGGGCCAGCCCGCGGCGCAGGAGGCCGGGCAGCCCCCGCACCGCGTCGGCGTACCAGTCGAAGACGTCGTAGACCACCCGCTTGCCCAGGAGGAACTTCATGAACAGGGCGGGCAGCAGGGTGTCGAAGTCGCAGGCGTGGATCACGGCATAGCGCCGACGGTGGGCAAGGAGCCAGCCGGCCAGTTGCAGCTCCCAGCGCAGCAAGGCGGGAAGGTTGCGGAGGCCCGCCCCGTAGCGCCCCCGGACGTGGAGGCGCACCAGCGACCCATAGGGGGCCCTTTCCAGCGGCGGGAAGTGGCCTTCCCGGTCCCGCGCCACCACCGTGACCCGGAAACCGCTCCGGGCCAGGGTGCGGGCCACCCGCTCCACCCGCGGGTCGGGGGCCACGGGATGGCCCCTCAGGATCACCACGCCTGGCATCACCGCATCCGGCAGGGCACCACCCGACGAAGGAAGCCGCTCGTGCCCTGAGCCGCGCGTATAGATCCTCACGCCGTCGTGCCTCCCCCACCGGCCCCGACGCGGCCCAGACGCCGGGCCATTGCCTGCACGCCCGTCCCCAGGGACAGGTACGCCAGGCTCCACTGCAGCACGGCACCCGGCTCCTTGACGAAACCTCCGGTGGCGAAGGCGGCAGTCGCCGCGTAGACGAAGGCCACTCCCAGGTGCCGCCTGCCCCAGAGCCAGCGGTCACAGAGGGCCGTGAGCAGCCCCGGCAGCGCGCCGGCCACCGGCAGCGGCCAGGCACCCAGATTGAGGTACAGCTCCTGGGGCAGCGAAACGTTGAAGCCGAAGCGGGTCCGCCAGTAGAAGTCCCTCCAGTAGTACTCGTTCAGGCGATCCACCGCCGTGCGGAGGCCCGCCTGCTGGCGGGCGGGCGGCGCCAGGAAGCGGGCCGGGACGGCCGCCAGCGTCGCTCCCCGCAGCCACCCGTGCTGCGCCGCGTAGTCGAGGGCCACCGGCCAGACGTCGGCGTGGTCGAAGTTGGCGCCGTAGAGGAGCACCGCCCGCACCGGCGACGGCCCGCGCCGGGCTGTTCCGCGCTCCGCCCCGGACTCCACTTCGGCGCTCTCTTCTACCCGTTGCCCGCTGTCGGCTCCCCCGGAGCCCACGCCGGCCGCCACCGCGGCCAGGCTGCTGGCCAGCGGCCGCAACCCGCCCAGCAACACCAGCACCGCCAGGACCGCCACCGCCGCCCGGGGGTAATCCACGCCCCGCAGCCGGTCGTGGAGGAAGACGGCCACCAGCAGCCCGTTGAGCAGGTAACCCCGCTGGTAGAGGAGGGCCAGCAGCACGCCGGCCAGGGCGGTCCCGCCGACCACCGCCAGGACCCGCCACGGGCGCGGCCGCGGTTGGGGTCCCCCGGCGAGCAGCAGATACGCCAAGGGCAGGCAGGCGCCCAGGGGGATCACGGCCAGTGGGAAGAGTAGCTTCCCATGGGGCACCACGGCCGTGATGGCCGCCTCCCGGCGGCCGGGCAGCCAGGCACCCTGGGAGAGCACGTGCATGGCGCCGAGGGCGGCCACGCCCAGCAAGAGGGAGAGAAGGAAGCCCGCAGCCACGGCGGGATCGGTCCCGGAAGCACGGATCCCAGCGGGGCCCCGAATGGCGGGCCGCTCCTCCCCCTCCGGGGCGCCCCCGGCCTCCCGCCGCGGCCGGCGTCCGGCCGTACCGCGCCACGTTCCCAGGTAGGCCGCCACGACAGCCGCGTTGAACAGCCACTGGTACGCCAGGCCCCGGTTGTAGCCCGCCCAACCGGCCGCCGTCGCCGGGTAGAGGGTATAGCCTCCTTCCGCCGCGGCCAGCAGCGGTCGCACGCCGAAGGCCAGGGACTCCACGGCCAGGAAGCCGTGGAAGACCGTCATCACCGGAGAGCGGGTGGCCCACAAGGCCCACCCGTACAGCGCCAGGTGCGCCGCCGCCAGCAGGCGCGTCAGCACCAGCGACTCCATCTCCAGACCCGCGGGACCCATGCCGCATCGCCCTCCCCCGTCACGCTGCTCCCCCGTCACGGCCCTCCCCCGACTTGGGTCGCGGCACCGGGCCGCCGGCTCCGGGCGGCCCCGCCCGCCGGTGGGGCGAGCAACGTCTCATACACCGCCACCGTCTGCTCCACCATGCGCTCCAGGGTGAAACGCTCCTCATAACGCCGCCGCCCCGCCCGGCCCAGGCGGGCCCTGAGCCCGGGGTCGGCCAGGAGCCGTTCCAGGTAGCCGGCCCACGCCGGCACGTCCCCCGGTGGGGCCACGAAGCCCGTCTCGCCATGGACCACGGCTTCGGGCACCCCGCCCGCCGCCGACGCCAGCACGGGTAGGCCCGCCCGCATGGCCTCCAGGATGGCAAGGGGCATCCCCTCCCGCCGGGTGGATAGGACGAACAGCCGGGCGCCCGCCAGCACCCGCGCCACGTCGCCCCGGGAGCCGTGGAAGCGCACTCGCCCAGCCACCCCCAGGTCCCGCGCCAGGGCCCGCACCGCCGGCTGCAGCGGGCCGTCTCCCACCAGGTCCAGCTGCCAGGGGCGCCGCACCCGGGCCAGGGCCCGCAGCAGGGTGGCGTGATCCTTGGGTTCCTCGAACCGGGCGACCATGACCAGGCGGGTGGGGCCGGCGGGATCGCCGGGGTCGGCCCGCAGGGCCGGGGGCACGTCGGGCACCCCGTTGGGAATCGACATCGCCCTGGCCGGGTCCAGCACGCCCAGCCGCAACCCCAGGACCCGGTCGTGCTCCGAGACCGTGATGACGCGGTCGGCCAGCCCCTTCACCAGGCGCTCGGCCAGGACGTAGAGCCGGGCGGGTGCACCGGCGGCCCCGGTGCCGTCCCCGGCAAAGGGCCAGCCATGGACCGTGAACACGCAGGGGATGCCCAGGTGGCGTGCGGTCAGCCTTGCCAGCCAGCCGGCCTTGGAGGAATGGGCGGCCACGAGCTGGGGGTCCAGTTCTCGGAGGGCACGGTGAAGCTCCAGCAGGGCGAGGGTGTCGGCCGGTGGTGAGAGGGCCCGGACCAGATGGGGCAGGACGCGGTGGGGGATCCGCAGGCGGAGCAGCTCGCCGATGAAAGGACCGCCGGGCCCGGTCACGACGGTGACCGCGAAGCCGCGCACCTGCAGGGCCCGAGAAAGGTCACGCACGTGGACCTGGGCGCCCCCGATGCGGTCGGCGCGGGTCACCACCATGACGATGCGGGCCCGGGCACCTCCTGCTCTCCCCACCAACCCGCCCTACCTCCGGTCCCCCGGCCCGGGCCCCATAGAAAGAGCGGGGACAGGCCCTCAGGCCCGCCCCCGTTCCCCCCGCAGGCTGCCAGCGCACTCCGTCCGGGCGACCGCGGCCCCCTTTCCCCGCTCGGGGCCGTCGTGTTCCGGCGTGGTCGCGATACCCATGCCCCGCTTCCCGGCGTCGCCCCGGATTGGACGGTCCACCCGGACCGGCGCAATGGCGCTGACGTATAGGCCATTCGTGGCCGGACCCAAGTCTTCCTGCTAATACCATCGGGGAATTTGTCGAGAAATTTACATCCGGGTCGAAATTTGGGGTCCGCGTAGCCACGGCGGCTATAACCGGCCATCATGGGGTCCCATGGGTCAAGGCATCGTACACCCGTACGGCCACGGCCGCCGCCTGGGCCCGGGACAGGTGGTCGCCCGGCCGGAACAGGCGGGCGCCGGAACCCGCGGGGGCGGCCATGCCCTTCATGATCCCGGCCTCCGCCACGGCGCCGACCTCGCCGGTATAGGCGGGCGGCACGTCGGCGAAGGGCTGGGAGGCGGCCGGCGGCAGGTCCAGAGCCCGGGCGATGATGAGGGCGGTTTCCAGCCGGGTGATGGGCCGGGTAGGTCGGAAAGTCCCGTCGTCATAGCCGAGGATCCAGCCGGCGGTGGCCGCCTTGGCCACGAAGGGGCCCAGGTTCCGCCGCTCGTCGACGTCGGGGAAGTCCACGGACGGGTCGATGGGTAGGGACACGCCCAGCGCCCGCTCGTAGGCGTTGACGATCATCTTGGCCAGTTGGTGGCGCTGGACGTCCTCGTCGGGGGCGAACCGGCCGTCGCCGTAACCCTCAACCAGACCCAGGTCAGCCGCCCGCTGGATCTCGCCATAGAGGGTCATGGAAGGGCTGACGTCGATGAAAGCAGACCGTTCCGGTTCGACCGGCGCCACCGGTTCTTCCTGGACGGCCCGGCCGGCGTCGGGCAGGCCGGGGACGGCCACGGCACCCTCCAGGGCGGGGAGGCGGCGCGCCGTAGCCAGCAGGTGCTGGCGGATGCCCGCGGCCGACAACCACGGAAAGCGGCTGGCCACCAGGGCGGCCACGCCCGTCACGTGGGGCGCGGCCATGGACGTACCGCTCATGTAGGCATAGGCCCCCTGGCCCGCCGCCCCGGGTACCGTGCTGAGGATGACCTCGCCGGGCGCCGCCAGGTCGACACTCTTCCTGCCAAAGTTCGAGAACGCCGGCAGGTACCCCTGGCTGTTGACGGCAGCCACCGCCACCAGGTTGTCCAGATCATAGGAAGCAGGGTAATAGGGCCTCGCATCGTTGTCCTGCCCGTTGTTGCCCGCCGCGGCGACGAACAGCATGTGGGACCGGGCGATGGCGTCCTTCAGGGCCTGATCGTGGTGGAAACCGCCCCAGGACATGTTGACGATCCGCGCCCCCATGCGCTCGGCATAGGCGATGGCCTCCACGGCGTCGGCGGAGGTCCCGGTATCGCCGGCAAAGACCTTGAGCACCATGATGCGGGCGCCCGGGGCCACGCCGGCCACGCCCTCGCCGTTGTCCCAGCGGGCGGCGATGATCCCCGCCACGTGGGTACCGTGTTCGTCCCCGTCCTCGGGGTCGAAGACGGTGGAATCCCGGTGGTAGAAGTCGTAGCCGTGGACGTCGTCCACGTACCCGTTGCCGTCGTCGTCCACGCCGGCCCGGCCCTTCGCCTCCGCCTCGTTGACCCACGCGGCCCCGGCCAGGTCGGGGTGCCGGAGGTCGACACCGGTGTCGATGACCGCCACCACCACACCCGCCGATCCCCGGGTCACGTCCCAGGCCGCGGGCGCGCCGATGTCCACGCCGGGGCGGCCCCGCCGGCCCAATACCGCCTGCCCCTCGTTGTGCAGGCCCCACTGCTGGCCGAACAAGGGATCGCCCGGCTGGACCGCCAGGCGGTAGACGTAGTTGGGCTGGACGTACTCGTAGCGGCCCGAGCGGCGCAAGGCCTCGGCCACCTCCGCGGTGCGGGCGGGGTCATCCACCCGGACGACCGCGGCGCCTGTCGGCAGCGTGCGCTGGATCCGCAGGCGGGGCTCCCGCTCTACGGCCTGCAACACCGCCTTCCGGGACCGGGCCGCCCGGGGCTTGACGATGAGCTCGCCGGGCCGGGCCGCCACCGCCTGTACGGGCCGGGCGGACACCCGCTCCCCGGCCGGACCGGCGGCCTCCGCCCTGCCCACGGGACCCTGGTAGCGGCCGACAGCCCCGGCCGACGGAAGCCCAACCAGGACGGGGAGGGCCACCAGGCACGCGGCAAGGACGGCTGCGGCCAAGCGCAGGCAGGGCCGCACCGCGCCCCTGGGATGGACGGACTGGCACGCATCCAGGCGACGGATCGAATCGCTCACCTTCGGTGTCCTCCCCCGCCGCCGGCCCGGGGACCGGCAAGCGACGTGTCGGGCTGGCGGCTACTTCCACACGGCCGCGGAAGGCTCCTCTGGGTGGTTCTTCCTCGACATGTGCGATCCCAGCCGCCGGCAGGCATCGCTACGGCCAGGACGAATCGGACGGGCGGAGCAGCGGATCCAGCGGGCCCGAGCGGACCGGGCGCCTTGGGGCACGGAGCGTTCGGGGTCACGGCACCACGGCGTCAGGGCCTGCTGGGTCCCACGGCCACCACCCGGTACAGCCGCCGCCACGCCCGCGCCACCATGTCCCGAGCCATGGCCCATTCCTCCACCCGGAACCACCGGAGGACCGCGGCATAGGCGGCCGCGCCGATGACCGCCAGTGTCGCCACCTCGCCGGCCAGGGGCAGGAAGCCGACGGGGCGCCCGGACAGTGCCGCGGCGGCCAGGTCACCAAAGAGGTACCGCCGCGCCAGCAAGATCACCGCCGCCATCACCGCCGACGCCGCCAGGGCCTTCAGCGTGCCCCGGGCCAGCGCCCGGTAGCTGATGGGCCCGGCCCGGCGCCGCACCCGCACCATCAGCACCAGGGCGCCCCACCACATGGCCAGGGCGGTGGCCAGGGCGATGCCGCCGTGGGCCAGGTAGCGCACCAGGATCAGGTTGAGGACGATGTTCAGGCCCATGGCGATGGCGCCGGTGCTGGCGGGCGTCCAGGTATCGCCCAGGCTGTAGAGGGCGCGGCTCAGGAGCTCGCGCCAGGCGTAGCCGGTGAGTCCCAGGACGAAGAACAGCAGGGCGTAGGCGGTGAGCTGGGTGTCGTGGAAGTCGAAGCGGCCCCGCTCGAAGACCAGGCGGGTGACCTCCACCCGCAGCAGGATCAGGACCACCGTGATGGGCACCATCAGGAACACCAGCAGCCGCAGGCCGCGGTTGAGGGCGGGGGAAAACCCCCCCGGTCTCCCCCGGGGGGCCCTCTCCGTCAGCTCGGGGTAGATGACGGTGATCAGCGGCTGGATCACCAGGCCCAGGGGCAGGCCCATGATACGCTGGGCGAAGGTCAGCGCCGCCGCGCTGCCGGCGGGCAGCCCCGAGGCCAGGGCCTTGTCCACGACCTGGCTGAGCTGCACCGCGCCCGTCCCCACCAGCACCGGCCCCGTGCGCCGGAGGACCAGCGCCAGGTCCGGGTGGCGCCAGTCCAGCACCGGCCGGTAGGCCAGGCCCGCCCGTCGCA
>QGUQ01000344.1 GCA_003242195.1 Bacillota bacterium
ACCTGGGCGAGTACATCATCCAGCTCGCCGGTCACAAGCCCTCCCACATCGTGGCGCCCGCCGTCCACCTGTCGCAGCAGCAGATCCGGGAGCTGTTCAGCCGGGAGGCAGGCCGAGAGCTGCCGGACGAACCGGAGGCCCTGGCGGCCTTCGCCCGGGAGCGGCTGCGGGAGAAGTTCCTCCGCGCCGACGTGGGCATCTCGGGGGCCAACTTCGTGGTGGCCGAATCGGGCACGGTCGTCCTGGTCACCAACGAGGGCAACGGGCGCATGGTCACGTCCCTGCCCCGGGTCCACATCGCCGTCATGGGCATGGAGCGGGTGGTACCCACATGGGAGGACCTGGGCGTGCTCCTGGAGGTACTCGCCCGCAGCGCCACCGGCCAGAAGATCACCGTCTACACCACCTTCGCCGGCGGCCCACGGCGCCCCGGGGAGGTGGACGGGCCGGAGGAGTTCCACCTGGTGATCGTGGACAACGGGCGGTCGAACCTGCTGGGCACCCTCTTCCAGGAAGCCCTGCACTGCATCCGCTGCGGCGCCTGCCTGAACGCCTGCCCGGTGTACCGGCAGATGGGCGGCCACCCCTACGGCGGCGTTTACAGCGGTCCCATCGGGGCGGTGATCACCCCGTTGCTGGCCGGCTTCGACGGGTGGGAGGAACTGCCCTACGCCTCCAGCCTCTGCGGCGCCTGCCACGAGGCCTGCCCCGTGATGATCCCGCTCCACGACCTGCTGGTGGACCTGCGGGAGGAAGAGGTCCGGCAGGGGCGGACCGGCACCGCGGAGCGGATCGCCTTCCGGCTGTGGCGCTGGATCTTTACCGACCCGCAACGCTACCGGGTGGCGGCGCGACTGGCCGCGTGGCTGCAGCGGCCGTGGCTGCGGCGGGAGCCGGGAGGCCCGGGCACGGAGGCCCCCGCCACGGGGCAGGGTAGCACCGAGGGCGGCGGTTCGGGGGATCCGGCGGTCCAAGGTGCATCCCCACGCGCCAGCGACGGTCTGCCTACGCTGCTGGCTGGCGCCGTTCTACGCGGAGGGCCCGGCCCCCTGGGCGCCTGGACGGCCGGCCGGGACTTCCCCCCGCTGGCGGACCGCCCCTTCCATGCCCGCTGGGCGCAATTGCAGGAAGAAGGGCCAGAAGGAGAGGTGCCACCGCGAGAGCCGCAACGGGGTGTCGACGAAGCCGGGCCCACCGGGGAGAGGGAGGCGGCCAGGGATGGAGCGTGAACGGTTCCTGGAACGGGTGCGCCGGGCCCTCGGGCGCGGCGGCGTCCATGGCGCGGCGAAACGTACCCGGGGAGTCACCGGCTTGGGCCGCGCCGATCACCCCGGCGACGATCCGGCCGCCTGGCCCGAACGTTTCGCCCGCGAGCTGGCGGCGGTCAAGGGCTCGTGCGAGATCCTCTCCGACCCGGAGGCCGGAGCCGGGCCAGCGGCCGGGGCCGTGGCAGCGGCCTGCGTCCGCTACGCCCGGACCCACCAACTGCGGCGGGTGGTGGCCTGGGACCCCACCGCCCTGGCCACGAGCCCGCATGGCAAGGACCCGGACGATACCGGCCAGACTCTGGGTGGCGTGCTGGTCGCTCTCCAAGAAGAAGGCTGCGAGGTCACACCCTGGCGCGGTGAGGATGCCGCCTCCCTCCGCCGGGCGGCGGCTGCAGCCGAGCTGGGGATTGTCGTCGCCCACTCCGCCATTGCGGCCAGCGGCACCGTGGCCGTGGTCCACGGACCCGGGCGGGGGCGGGCGGTGAGCTTGCTTCCCGAACATCTCCTGGTCCTGGTCCCGCGGGACGTCCTGGTGCCCACCTTACCCGACGCCCTTGCGCGGCTGGCAGCCAGGTTCGGCGCCGCCGACCCGGCCGCGGCACCGCAGAACATTTCCTTGATTACCGGGCCCAGCAAGTCTTCGGACATCGAGCTGCACCCGGTGGTCGGTGTGCATGGCCCGCGGTTCGTCCATGCGGTGGTGTATTGAAACAGGCAGCTTACCGATGGAACGCCCTGGGTCGAACGGCTCGCCTACTGGCTGAGCAGCTGCTCCAACAGCCAATCCCGGAGAACGGAGGCGTGGCTCCGCTCGGGATTCCGGGCCGCGGTGAGCAAGACCACCGGGCCCTCCCGGCACACCCGCATCGCCTCCTCGACGACCTCCGCCGGCACGGACGAGAGTTCGGCGCGGTAGCGATGGACGAATTCCTGCCAGCGCCCCTCCGGGTCGGCATGGACCCACCGGCGCAACTCGTGGCTGGGTGTCAGATCGCGCCACCACGCATCCCACGGCGCGGCATCGCGCCGGATGCCCCGCGGCCACAGGCGGTCCACCAGGACCCGGAAACCGGGCGGCAGGTCCTCATCGTCATAAACGCGGCCGATGCTGATCCTCGACACGGTCATCCCCGCCTTCCTTGCCCGTTCCGCCGTTCCGCATGGTCGCTTCCCCTTCACCCGGTCACCACGTTCTGCGTGTCGGCTACTTTTCTCCATCCGGTATTCTTCGCCACGTTCAGGTTGCCGCACCGGGACACCATAGCCCCCGTGTTGACTTCATTTCCCGATCGCGACATCATCTTCCTCGATGTCGCGGGAGGGGGTGCGTTTGACCATGTCCCGTGGCGGTGCACGGCGGCTTGCCTTCCATGCGTTGCTCGTCGCCATCGTGGCGGTCGCGACGATGGTCATTCAGGTGCCCATGCCCGGCACGCAGGGGCAGGTCTTTCTCTTGTACACAACCGACCGCCCCAGCCCTCCACTCGGCGCAAACACACGGTGGTACGCGCGTATGTTAAAA
>QGUQ01000345.1 GCA_003242195.1 Bacillota bacterium
GTATGGTAGAAGTGAAGAACCTTTCCAAGGCGTATGGCACGAAATGGGTTCTGCGCAACGTATCGCTCCGGGTGCGGAGACGTACGATCACCGCGTTGATCGGTCCCAACGGGGCGGGCAAGAGCACGCTGATGGGGGTCATGAGCCGCCTGCTCAAGAAAGACGGTGGGGAGATCTGGATCGACGGCAAGGAGATCGGTTCTTACAAGAGTCGGGAGCTGGCCAAGAAGATCTCGGTGTTGCGTCAGACGAACGACGTGCGGATTCGGATTACGGTCCGGGAGTTGGTCAGCTTTGGCAGGTTTCCGCATACGGAAGGCAGGCTGCGCAAGGAAGATTGGGACTGGGTGGACAGGGCGATCGCCTACATGGAATTGGACACCGTGCAGGACAGGTTCCTCGACGAATTGAGTGGTGGGCAGAAGCAGAGGGCCTTTATTGCGATGGTCCTGGCACAGGATACCGACTACGTGCTGTTGGACGAGCCGCTCAACAGCTTGGACATGAAGCATGCCGTGCAGATGATGAAGGTGTTGCGGCGCATGGTGGACGAGCTCGACAAGACGGTGGTGGTCGCCCTGCATGACATCAATTTCGCCTCGGTGTATGCTGACGAGATCGTCGCCATGAAGGACGGGCGGGTGGTGAAACAGGGAAGGAGTGAAGAGGTCATCGAGTCCGATGTCTTGCGAGAGATCTACGACATGGACGTGGCGGTTCAGACCATCGGGGGGCAGAGGGTGTGTATGTACTATCAGTAAGGAGACCGGCGGTGCGGTTGCCGGGTCCCTTGTCGGCACCCGGGCGCCGCGCCGTCCCTGGCAACCGTTGACGGTGGAGCATAGCGGGTGGGTGGAATCCCCTTCGCCATGATCGACCGCGAGTAGGGGTTTATGGGCGGTCCGGAGTTCTAGAAAGTGCCCCCCGGGGTAGACCGACGAGACCGGCGAAACGAAGAGGAACCTCCCGTCGGTGCAGCCTGCGCCCTTCCGGCGAGCAGGAGGCCATATCCGAGCAGGAGGCCACATCCCACACCCCCCTGGCCTCTCTCGTTTTCCTGGATCCCGGAACGCGTGCCCCGGCGCAGTCGGACAGCAACCGGCCTCTTAGCCCGACGGCAACCGGCCTCTTAGCCCCTTTAGCCCCCTGCCCTTTCACCGCTTGGCTTGGCAAATGATAATGATAATGATAATATCTCTCAATGGAAAGGGCGTGGTGGACCGGCTGTGCTTGCCTCACGCCGGCCGCACGCCGGTGGGGCGGAGAGCTGAGGGGGGTGATCGTCCGAGGGATCGACACCGGACCACACCCGTCGGTACCAGCGCACACCCGTCGGCAACGTAGATATCAGGCCTTGCAAGAGTGAGGGGAGAACCTCGGGATGTTGAAAAGGATTTCAGTCCTGTGCATGGTCCTCTTCTTGCTGGTTGCTTTGGCGGGATGCGGAGGCGGTGCTCCGGCGAGCGTGAGCGGAGGAGGCGCTGGTTCAGGAGCTGATTCGGCGGCGGCCGGAGGCAGTGACAGCCAGCAGCAAGAGATCGTGGTCCAACATCCATTGGGGGAGACGAGAGTCAGGAAGAATCCCCAGAAGGTGGTCGTGTTCGACTTCGGTGTCCTGGATACGCTGGATAAGCTGGGAATCAACGTGACGGGTGTACCGCAGGCCAATATTCCCACCTATCTACAGAAGTACAAGAGCGAGGCGTACGTGAACGTAGGAAGCCTCCCAGAGCCGGATTTCGAAAAAATCAGTGAAATCGCTCCCGACCTGATCATCATTTCCGGAAGACAGCGAGAAGCGTACGAGGAACTGGCCGAGTTGGGGCCCACGATCTACATGGCCGTGGATCCGTCGCGATACGTCGATTCGTTCAAGGAGAACATGCGGACGCTGGGGAAGATCTTTGGCAAGGAGAAAGAAGTCGAGCAAGAACTGGCCAAGATCGACCAGATGATCGCCGACTTGCGTAATCGGGTCACGCAGCTTGAAAACAAGAACGCCCTGGTGATTCTGGTCAATGATCGAAGCATCAGCGCCTTCGGCCCGGGTTCCCGCTTCGGCTTGATCTACGATGTGTTCGGCTTCACTCCTATCGACCCCAACATCGAAGTCTCCACGCACGGCATGAACATCTCCTTTGAATACCTTGCGGAGAAAAATCCAGATTATCTGTTTGTGATCGACAGGGGCGCGGTCGTCGGTGGAGAGGGCGTCGCTTCTGCCCAGCAGACGCTGGACAACGAACTCGTGAAGATGACAAAGGCATACAAGAACGGAAACATCGTCTATCTTGACGCGAACTACTGGTACCTTTCCGGCGGGGGTCTCGTGTCCGTCTCGGAGATGATCCAGCAGGTGGCCAACTCGCTGCGGTGAGCACGGAGCAGCCAGCGTGTTCTTCCTATGCTCTGCACGCTGGCTGCTCCCTTTGCTGCCATCCCTCAGGCGACTGCTCTCGGGCAGAGACGGGCGGCCAGGGCCACCAGCACCACCAGGGCCGCCAGCAGGAAGGCCAGGTCCCGCCCGGGGCCGAAGAGGCTGGTGCCGCCCTCGATCATCCAGCCCCGCAGGGCGACGCAGACCACGACGGCCTGGGCCAGCGCGCGCACGCCGGCCGACAGGGCCTTGCCCAGCACCAGGGCCGCCCGCGGGGCGGGGCTGACCATGTACTTGTGCAGGATGCCCAGGTCCCGCTCCCAGATCAGCGCGATGCCGTAGAAGATGGCCACGAACAGCGTGCTCTGCGCCAGGATCCCCGGCGCGATGAAGTCCAGGTAGGGGAGCCCAC
>QGUQ01000346.1 GCA_003242195.1 Bacillota bacterium
AGAGTCGAGACCGCATCTCCGTGAACGGCTACTCTTCCTCAAAGTCGTGATGCTCGAACTTCAACGTATTACAGTTTTCCCTGACCGTGCGGACCACGTGCTCCGGGAACCCGCCAGGCAGCTCCGCCTCGATCTCCAGCGTGACTTTGACCTTGGCCTCCGGATGTCCCACCAGGTGGGCGATGACCTCCTGGGCGATCTGAGCGGCGTCCCGGCCCGCCCGGGTGGGGTCTAGGACGGCTCGGCCGTAGAAACGCCGCAACACGCGTTGAGACGGCACGTCGCGCTCGGTCCCCGGTGCCGGCGGCGTGACCACCACGCCAGCCACCGACACAGCGCTTTCACCGGACGTCACCGCCGGCCGGGCCCCGGCGCCGCCCGGAAGCGAGCTCGAGGCCAGTTCGGCTTCAAGCTGTCGGCGGGCCACCTCCGGCCGGACCAGCAGCCCCGCCGGCGCGTCGGGGGAGAGGGAGATCCCCTCGCCCGCCCGCAGCCCCCGGTAGCGCCCGGCGCCCTCGTCGTAACCCTCCGCGAAGGCGAAGCCGTCGTGCATCCAGGTCAGCAGGCGCACGCCGTCTTCGATGGCGGCGACCAGCACCGACGGGTCCCGTAGGCGCGGGAGGTAGACGTACCGGAAGAAGTCCTCCACAAGCTGCCGGGCCTCCACGTGGTCCCCCCGCCAGAGGGGCACCCGGTCCAGCTGGATGCGCAGCACGTTGCCGCCGAGCTGGGTGTACAGGTGACCGTCGGCCACCAGCTTCTTGCTGGCCCGTTCCACCAGGTTTCCGGACCCTTGCAAGCGCACGGGCA
The DNA here is from genome assembly GCA_003242195.1 of Bacillota bacterium. Classification (GTDB taxonomy): domain Bacteria; phylum Bacillota; class Sulfobacillia; order Thermaerobacterales; family Thermaerobacteraceae; genus ZC4RG37. The sequence goes on from QGUQ01000346.1 coordinate 811, forward strand.
CCCAGCCCACCTCGCCCTGGGGATCGGGCTGCTCGGGCACCAGCAGCCACTGGAAGGCCTCCAGCAGGCGCAAGGAGACGGTGGTGTCGGCCGCGGCCTTCTGCTGTTCCGCCGTGCGGGTCTGGTGCGGGTCCAGGTTCAGGGCCTCCCGCTCCTGCAAGATGGAGTCCCAGGCCAGGTAGCGCCGCACCGCCTCGTCCAGGCCGTCCAGCTGGGTGCGGTCCACCGCCAGGAACACCAGGGCGTTCCGGTAGGTCCGGGGCTGGTTACCCCGCCACTCCAGGATCTGGGCGGCGGCGGACAGGGCAGGGCTCTCGCCGTTGCGCTGGTGCGGGGCATCCAGGCCCAGGATCACCAGCCGGGCTGCCGGTTCGTCCGGTACCTCCTGGCTGGACTTGGGGATGTCGTGGACCCCGGCAAAGTGCCCCGAGGAGCGGCGTACCTCTTCCCGCACCCGCCGCTCGATCTCCTCCGCCACCCGGTCCGGCTGGTACTTGAGCTGTTCCGCCCGTTCCTCCGCCAGGCTGTTGACGTTGGGCTGGGGGGCGTACCAGTACCGGGTCCCGTCGGTGTACAGGTAGGTGGCCCGGCCGGCCAGGCGCCGCAGGGCATCGCCGAACACCGCCGGCGACTCGCCGGGCATGACGCAGCCGAGCTTGATGCGCCGGTCGTCCAGGCCCCGGTTGGCGGCGGTGTAGGTGGGGGCGGAGCCCAGGTAGATGGTGCGCGCCACCCGCCGGGTGGCGGAGTAGCGCCCGAAGGTGGACGACTCACCATCGATCTGCAGCGGCAGCGAGCCGGGGCCATCCACGTCCCGCTGGATCACGGGGACCCAGTTGTCCGTCAGGTAGCGGGTGAGCTCCGACTCCACCCGCCGGTCGTCCATGGGCAGGGTGCAGGGCAGGATCAGGGGGCTGCGGTCCCCCTGCTCCCAGAGGCTGTGGATCACGGCGGCCATGAGCCGCAGCACGCCCCGGGTCCGCTGGAACCGCACCAGGGTGGCCCAGTCCCCGTACAGGCGGTCGAAGACCTCGGGGTGGATGGGGTAGGCCGCCTTGATGCGCCGCTCGTACTGGGGCTCCCGGCACTCGGCGGGGAACTCCCCGGGATGGGCCTTGTAAAGTTCCATGAAGGCCCGGGCCACCACGTCCCGCGCCTCGAACTGCTCGGGGTCCGTCATGGGCTGGAAGAGCCGGCGCCGGACGATCTCGAAGCTCTCCTCGGGGGTGGCCGGCCGCCAGGGCACCTCCACGCGCCCGATGACGTTGCGCAGCCGCTCCAGGGCTTCCCGGCCGCGGGAGCCGCCTACCTCGACGTCCTCGGCACCGGTACGGGTGGCGGTGGGACTCTCCGACGCAGGCAGGCTCACCACCAGCAGGGCGTTGGGGACGGCCTTGACCGCCTCGGTCAGGGCCTGGGCAAAGGTGAACTGGGTGTCGAAGCTGCCGGCGGGGAGGTCGCCGGCGTCGTGGAGCTGGCGGGCGTAGGCCACCCACTCGTCGATGAGGATCAGGCAGGGCCCGTAGTCCGCCAGCAGCTGGCGCAGGGTGTCACCGGGGTTGGTGGCCCGCTCGTCGTCGGCCCGCACCCGCTCGTAGGCGTCCCGCCGGCCCAGCTGCCAGGCCAGCTCGCCCCAGAGGGTGCGCACCACCGTGCCGTCGTCCTTGACGCTGGGGTTGCCGGGGGAGATGCGGTTGCCCACCAGCACCACCCGCCGCGCCCGGGGGATGGAGGTGAAGCCGGCCTCCTTCAGCACCTCCTCCACGCCGGGCAGGTTCCCCGGCCGCAGGCCGGAGAACAGGTGGTACAGGGCCAGCATGGAGTGGGTCTTGCCGCCGCCGAAGTTGGTCTGGAGCTGGACCACGGGGTCGCCGCCCTGGCCCGACAGCCGCCGCACGGCGTTGACCAGCAGCCACTTCAGGCTCTCGGTGAGGTAGGTGCGCCGGAAGAACTCCACCGGGTCGCGGT
>QGUQ01000347.1 GCA_003242195.1 Bacillota bacterium
CCGTGGCACGTTTGTTTGTTCTTTGCCCCTTCTCTCTTCGCCCCACTGGGCACCGACGATCACGACCGTGGCCATGGCCCAGCCCCTTTCACAGCTTACCGGGGCCGGGCGGGTCCGCCCGGCCCCGGCCGTCACCCGTCCCAGTTTATCGCTGCGGGCGCGTCCCCGCAACGCGCGATGTCCGCGGGCGCGCGGTCTCGAGGTGCGGTCGGTTCCTCCGCCGCACTAGCCGGCGGCGTAGCGTGTGGTCAGGTCGCCGAAACGGCCGAACTCCTTGAGGAAGTAGAGCTTGACGGACCCCGTCGGGCCGTTGCGCTGCTTGGCGACGATGACCTCGACCACGTTCTCGTTGGCGTCCTCCGGGTTGTGGTAGATGAACAGCACCACGTCCGCATCCTGCTCGATGGCGCCGGACTCCCGCAGGTCCGAGAGCTGCGGGCGGCGGTCCTGGCGCTGCTCGACGGCACGGCTCAGCTGCGACAGGGCGAGCACGGGCACCTTGAGCTCGCGCGCCAGGGCCTTGAGGGAGCGCGAGATCTCCGAGATCTCCTGCTGGCGGCTCTCGGCACGCCCCCGCGTGTGCATGAGCTGCAGGTAGTCCAGGACCAGGAGGCCGATGTTGTGCTCGGCCTTCATCCGCCGCGCCCGCGCCCGCACCTCCATGATGGACAGGTTGGGCGTGTCGTCGATGTAGACGGGCAGCTCGCTCAGGCGCCCGATGGCGTCCGTGAGTCGCGGCCAGTCGTCCTCGGCCAGCATGCCGGTGCGGAGGCGCTGCTGGTTGAGCCGGGCCTCCGCGGCCAGCAGGCGCATGGCCAGCTGGTCCCGGGACATCTCCAGGCTGAAGACGCCCACCGGGTAGCCCCGCATGGCGGCGTGGGCGACGATGTTCATCGCCAGCGTCGTCTTCCCCTGGGACGGCCGCGCCGCCAGGATCACCAGCTCCGACGGGTGGAGGCCCGACAGCAGGTTGTCCAGGTCCCGGAAGCCGGTGGGCACGCCGATGGTCTCGCCCTGATGCAGGTACAGCCGCTCGATGTGTTCGAAGGTGTCCACCAGGATGTCGCGGATGGAGGCATAGCTCTGGCGCCGGCGGTCCTGGGCGATGGAGAAGATGAGCTGCTCCGCCTGGTCGATCAGTTCTTCCGCCGGCTCCTGCCCCTCGTAGGCGCGGCGGGCGATCTCCGTGGCGGCGGCCAGGAGCCGCCGCAGCAAGGCCTTCTCCTCGACGATCCGGGCGTAGTGTTCCGCGTTGGCCGCGGTAGGAACGGCGTTGGCCAGCGAGGTCAGGTACGTGAGGCCGCCCACTCGCTCCAGCAGCCCTTGCTGCCGCAGGGCTTCGCTGAGGGTGATGGTGTCGACGGCCTCGCCCCGCTCGAACAGCTCGACGGCCGCCGCGTAGATCCGCTGGTGGGCCTCGCGGTAGAAGTGGGACGGCTCCAGGATCTCCATGACACGGGCCAGGGCCTCGCGATCGATGAGAATGGCCCCGAGCACCGACTGTTCCGCCTCGATGTTTTGGGGCGGCAGGCGCTCCAGTTGTCCCCCGTCGCTCACGGCCGTCAATCCTCCGCGACGACCTCGACCGTCACCCGGCAGGTCACTTCGGGATGAAGCCGCAGGGTCAGCGGATAGGATCCCAATTGCCGCAAGGGCTCGTCCAGCTCCACCCGGCGGCGATCGATCCGCACGCCGAAGCTTCGCGCGATGGCCTCGACGATGTGGGCGGTCGTCACCGAGCCGAACAGGCGTCCGTTCTCGCCGGCCCGGGCGGTCACGGTGACCCGCTGCCCTTCCAGACGGCGGGCCAGCTGCCTGGCCTGCTCCAGCTCCTGGCGGGCCTTGCGCTCCCGGGCCGCCTCCTGCTGACGCAACTGGTTGAGGACCTCCGGCGTCGCCTCCCGGGCCAGTCCGCGCGGCAACAGGAAATTGCGCGCGTAGCCGTCGGCGACGTCCTTGATCTCGCCCTTCCGGCCCAACCCCTTGACGTCCTGGGTCAAGACCACCCGCATGCCATCGCCCCCTACCCTCTCACCTCGCCACCGCGGCGCACTCCCGAACCCCGGCCGGTCCCCACGCCGGAGTTCGCCTTCCGGCGGGACCACGGCCCCGGATCGGGCTCCTCAGGAGGAACCGGCGCGGCGCGCCAGGTACTGCCGGATGGCGGTGAGGTCTCCAAACCGCGATTCCAGGTAGTGACCGCTTCGGGCTTCACGCTCCAGGCGAAGGGCCACTTCGTGCTCCAGCCGGTTCAGCGGCACGCCCCAGCGGCGCGCCAGAGCCAGGAGCGTGATCTGCAACGCGGCCAGGGCCTCCACCACCCGGGCCGGGTCCCGGGCGAGGCTGGCCCGCAGCACCGCCCCCGCGGCCGTGACCAGCTCCGCCTTGAGCCAGTCCACCACTTGCACCTGCTCGGTGATGTCCAGGCCCGGTCCTTCCTCGTGCACCCGTCTTCCCCCTCGGCACGGCCGCCCCGGAGGCGGTGCGCCATGGGCGGCCCCAGCCTAGCGCCGCCGCACACCCCGAGCTCCCGCCAGGGCACGGCCTCCGGGCGACGGCGCTCCCGGCATCGTGCTACTTCTGCGGGCGCCGGACCCTTCCTCCCCACCGGCGGCTCGCCCCCCACAGGGCTTCGGACACAGGGCAGCGGCTGGCACCGGGCGGCGCGGAGGAAAAGAAGAGGCACGCCCGCGCGTGCCTTCTCTGTGATCACGGTCGCCCGTGGATGGGTCATCGCAGCATGGTCGCGCCCGGCCTCACTCGATAGTGAAGGGC
>QGUQ01000348.1 GCA_003242195.1 Bacillota bacterium
GTAGATGCCACCCCTCCCCGCCCCCTTGCGCTAAGCTCCCCGCCTGTTTTGCAGAGCTCTCTACACCGTCCTTGAGATCCAGGGCCCATACGATCCCGATGCCGGCGATCACCGCCAGTAACCAGTCCCCTGCGTATCCTAAGATATGGTGGTGTGGATCCCTGCCATCCCCCATTGCCCGATTCGCCATCATGACCACCCCTCACCACTGTTCTTCCAGGAAGGTATTCCCACCTTTTGACTACGGGGTGTACCCGGTCTCGATGTCCCACCGAAGACGCAAACGGGGCCGCCGAGAGGTCGCCGGGTACGATAGGCCGTCATCTCCGCGGCCGCGTTGCGGTCGTCTCGGGCCACAACGGTTGCGGTGAGGATGGGCACGACACCGTGCCCGGCCGGGGCCAACTCGGGCGGACCCGATCAGGTCCTCACCGTCGAGCGGATGGACATCCGCCTTCAGGCGTCTCCCTTCGGTCGATCGGGACACCCACATCTGGGTAATTCAAGAAGTGCGTCAAGAGCTGCGGTACGATACGGGCCTATCAAGCCACGGGCGTGGTTTGCAGCTGTGCGTCGATCGCTTCCGCTAGTTCCTTCACGTCCCACGACCGCCGGACGGGAACCCGGAGCAGGGCCAGACCGGCCGTGTCACACACGCCCGCTACCAGTTCGTCCCGTTCGCGGCGGTCTCGCCGGCGGTGGGAGGCGTCATCCAGCTCGATGACCAGCCGGGGTGCCCAGCTCGCGGGATCCACCAGCACAAAGTCCACATGCTTCTGGCTGATGCGACCGAAAGCCCGCCACCACTCCTGCCCTGAGGCCGTGATGTCCACCAGGTCGGCCAATCGCACCTTCGCCAGCAGGCGGTAGCGGCCACCGACGGCCCGTTCCAGCACCTCAGCGAAGTCCCGTTCGGCCGACGTCAGTACCGAGGGTACGGCCCGGTACGGCATGTCCGCGCGAGTCGGGCGCCCGCCCAGGTGCGGCCGGACCATCCAGTATACAGCGGCGATCACAAGCAGAACCAACAGCCACTTCATGACGCTCTCCCCCAGTCCTTGCCCTTCGCACAGGGTTTGGCTCCGCCAACAGGCCTTCGTTGCTGCAATCTACCCTCCGCACGCGCCGCTAACCCTTTGCCCCTGTCGTCGGTGGCGGCCCCTCCGCCAGGAGATGCCTCTCCGACTCACCGATCGGCAACACACGGATTCCATCGCGGAGATCTTCCACCCACGTTCCCGGCCGTAGGCAGAGCAGCCAGGCGGCCATGGCGAAGTCCCCCACGGCGCCCGCCAGATTGAAGGCCGCCCCCCAGGTCGCCAAGACCGTCCACTGCGGCACCGTCAAGAGGGCCACGAAGGCCAGGGTCAGGACGACGACAGGGGCCAGGGCCACAACCAGCATGGCCCGGCGCGGTAATGGGTGGCCTTCGGCGTAAACACCGGCTCCCGGGAAAGGTTTCACGAACATGAGGAAGCGAGGCCGCGCTCCGTAATAACGGAAGGCCACCCAGTGGACCAGCTCGTGGGCGAAGACCAGGAACGCAGTAGCGGCCAGGATCCCGATCAGCCCGGGCCACCCCTGGATGATTAGCGCAGGCGCCGGGGTGCCATGGATGGCCTGATGCAGGCTGTCCATCATGAGCAGGGCCCCGTAGAGCCACGCGATGGACGCGACCGTGACGGGAATCGTCCACCGCCAGGAGATGCGAATTTCCGAAGGGGGTTCACCCGCTGTCGGGGCTGCTCCGTAACACGTGGCCAGGGCTGCAAGCAGCGCGGTTCCGGAATGGACCGGACCGACCTCCACACCGAGCACGAAAAAGAGCCCGAGGACCGCGACCAGGCCCATGGCGAGACCCCAAAGGGCCCGAACGATCACGTCACGTAGCCCCTCCTCCATCTCAGGGTTCCTTCGGACAGCTGGCACGACCAGTGATCCCGACCGGCCTCCACGACCCGGGCCGCAGCGGGACCGCGCCGGCTGGATCACCCCGATCGGCCACCGCGGCGCATCCTCTTATTATCCATGGTGATAACACAAATGCGCGTTCTGCCAACAAAACAGATGGCCAGCTGTTGCTCGGAGGGGCGGGCGACGATGAACTGCCACGGTGCAAGAAAGACCACCCGGCGATCCGGAACGGCGAAAGGTGCATGCGCTTATACCAACACGATACGACATCACATCAGGGGCACGTCGTGAAACACTGTCCACGGAGCGGTTTGCGGCCGGCGACGGGCCGCACGGGTGCCCTGGACCACGCAGGGGTTCGTCCAAGCCCCCCCGCAAAGGGCGCTCCTTTACTTTCAGCTTCTCCCCGACGACACCAGCCTGGTGGCCGTCCAATGGAACGGCAAGAGGAAACGCTCCGAAGTAACCCCGGCTTCCACGGAACAAAGCCAGGTTGGAGGGGTCGACCCACGACCCCCGAAATGCACACACCGGTTCCCGAACCCGTCGTGGCCCCCGGCTGCAGCGCCGGGTTAGGCGTTGGGCAATCCGCCCACCCGGTGGCCTTTTAGCCGAGCTTGGATGATCTCAGCGAGGATGTCGACGGCCGTGTGCCGGTCCACGCCACACCGTTCGGCAACCCGCACGACCTCTTCCAGCGCGGTCCAGAAGTCTTTCCGCCCGGCGATGGCCCCGAGCATTCGCCGCCGTGCGTAGTCCTCCAGCGTCTCCCGCAACAACGCCCGCAACTTGGTCCCCTCCCCCTCCCGGATCCTCCCCCTCCAGATTTCCCGCCGCGGCTTTCAGAGCCAGGCGTAGGT
>QGUQ01000349.1 GCA_003242195.1 Bacillota bacterium
GGGCCGCCAGCGGCTCGCCCCCCAGCTCTCCGCAGACGCCGGCCCAGATGCCGGCCTCCAAGGCGGCACGGCCCACCTCCAAGATCAGCCGCAATACCGCGGGGTGGAAGGCATCGTACAGGCCGGCCACCCGTTCCCCGGTGCGGTCGACGGCCAGCGTGTACTGGGTGAGGTCGTTGGTGCCGATGGAGAAGAAGTCGACCTCGGGCGCCAGCTGGCGGGCGGCCAGTGCCGCGGCGGGCACCTCCACCATGATGCCCACCTGGACGGGGCCGTGGGGAACGCCCTCGCGGGCTAGTTCTTCCTCGATCTCACGGATGAACTGCCGTAGGCGGCGGATCTCGTGGCGGGTGGTGATCATGGGAAACATGACGGCGACCGGCCCGCCGGCGGCCGCCCGCAGGGCGGCCCGCAACTGGGTGCGCAGCAGCTCGGGCCGGTCGAGGCCGATGCGCGCGCCGCGCCATCCCAGGGACGGGTTCAACTCCTCCGGCCAGTCGATGAAGGGAAGGCGCTTGTCGGCACCCACGTCCAGCGTCCGCAGAACCAGCCGTCGCCCGGCCAGGGCCCGGACGGCGGCCTCGTAGGCGCGGTACTGCTCTTCTTCCCCGGGCGGCTGGGAGCGGTCGAGGAAGAGGAACTCGGTCCGGAACAGGCCGACCCCTTCCGGTCCGTAGGACTCCGCGGCGGCGATGTCCTGCGGGCGACCGATGTTGGCCGCCAGTTCGATCCGCCGCCCGTCCCTGGTGACCGCGGGCAGGTCGCGCAGGGCCGCCAGCTCTTGCTGCCGGGCCTCGCGCCGGCGCAGGCGCTCTTCGATCTCGCGGCGACGCTCGGGCCCGGGATCGATGACCACCTCGCCGCGGTCGCCGTCCACCACCACCCATTGCCCGTCGGCGACCGCCGCCACGGCTCCCGTGACCCCGGCCACCGCGGGCACGCCGGCGCCGCGGGCGAGGATGGCCACATGGGAGGTGGCGCCGCCGAGCTCCGTCACCAGCCCCAGCACCACTTCCCGCGGCCAGCGGGCGGTGTCGGAGGGGGTGAGGTCGCGGGCGACGATGACGCTGGGGCGGTCGGGCGCGTTGCCTTCCAGGTCCACGCCCAGGAGCGCGGCCAGCAACTGCCGGCCCACGTCCCGGATATCGGCGGCACGGCCGCGTAGGTACTCGTCATCCACCTGCTCCAGCATGGCCGCAAAGGTTTCGGCGGCCGCCTGCACCGCGGCTGCCGCCGTCTGGCCTTCCTCCCGGACGCGGCGGGTGACCTCCGCGTCCAGTTCCGGATCGTCCACCAGCAGCCGGTGGGCCTCGAAGATGGCAGCGTCGTCCTCGCCCGCCTGTCGGCGGGTCCGGGCGGCCAGTTCCTCCAGCCGGGCCTTGACCTGCTCCCGGGCTCGCCGCCAGCGGGCCAGTTCCTCCTCCGGATCGGGCGCAGCGGTCCCCGGCGGGGGTTCGGGCGGCAGCGACAGTTGGACGGGACGGTAGATCCACGCCGGTCCCGCCGCCAGTCCCGGCGCCGCCGCGACACCGCGCAGAACCTTTTCGCTCAAGGTGTCACGACCCCTCACCGAAGTTGGATTCCACCAGTTCCCGCAAGGCGGCCAGGGCCTCGCTGGCGTCGTCCCCTTCGGCAGCGACTTCCAGCTGCGTCCCCTGCCGCGCCCCGAGGCTGAGAACGGCCATCATACTCTTGGCGTTGACCGTCTTGCCGTTGGCCGTCACCTCGATCTGACTGCGGAACCGGCTGGCGGTCTGCACGAACAGGGCGGCCGGCCGCGCATGGAGACCGGTCGGGTGGGTGATGGTCAACGTGATGGTCTGGCGCATACGCAACTCCTTTCCAATCCGGGAATGTGGTGCGGACACCAAGGAGGGTGCCCATTGCACGACAGCCGACCACATGTCGTGATCCTGGGAGCCGGGTACGCCGGGTTCGCCGTGGCCCGCGGGCTGGGCGGGGCGCCCGTGCGGGCCACGCTCGTCAACCCCTTCCCCTATCACTACTTTACGACACTGCTCCACGAACCCATCGCGCGCCCGCGGGCACGGGAGCGAATTTCGATTCCCCTCGCCCCGTACCTGCCGCCCAATGTGCGCCTGTGGCTGGGACGCGCCGTGGCCATCGACCCGGAAGAACCGGCGGTGGAGGTGGAGGAACTGGTGACGGCGACCCGGCGCCGCGCGGCGGCCGATTACCTGGTGGTGGCCGTCGGCAGCGAGCCCCTGTACTTCGGCATCCCGGGCCTGGAGGAACGGGCGCTGGCCATCCGCGACCTGGCCTCGGGTCCGCTGATCCGGGCCCACGTAGAGCACAGGCTGGCGCGCTTCGCGGCGGGGGAGGAGCGCGCGGGAGCGCGGCGCATCGTCATCGGCGGCGGTGGTTACACCGGGGTCGAGGTGGCGGCGGAACTGGCCGAGACGCGCGAGGACCTGGCCCGGGCGGCCGGCCTGGTCCCCAGCGCCGTCGAGATCTACCTGATCGAGGCGGCACCCACCCTCCTGCCCGGCTTCGACCCGCGCCTCGTGGAATACGCGACGGCCTTCCTGGAGCGAGCCGGCATCCGCGTCATCACCGGGACGGCCATTCGCGAGGTCACCCCCGACAGGGTGATCCTCGCGGACGGGCGGAAGATCGAGGCCGGGACCGTCATCTGGACCGGTGGGGTGCGGGCGCACCGCCTGGTGGAACGGTCGGGGCTGGAAGTGGACCGGCGCGGCCGCGCGCTGGTGCAGCGCGACCTGACGGCCCGCGGGTACC
>QGUQ01000350.1 GCA_003242195.1 Bacillota bacterium
CGGATGGAATGGGGCGAGGAACAGCTTCCCTCGCGGTGGAAGAACCGGGGCCGCCGGCGGGCCAGGGTGCCGGGCCGCACGTCCTCCGGGCGCAGCAACTGGCCCTGGGTGATGGAGACGATCTTCGTGGAGACGGCCACGACGTCGCCCGGCTGCAGCCGCTCGCGGGTGTAACGGCGGACGACATCGACCAGATCGTGCTCCGGGGTGATGATCTCGGTGCGGATGGTCTCTACGTCAAAGTTCAAGGCCGTTCCCTCCTGCCGAGCCACCGGGAGAACTGGCGATGAGGATTCGCGGCCTTCCCTCACGACGCCGGGGACCAGCAGGGACCGCCCCCTCCCGGCCAGGAGCCGGCACCACCCGGCCCGGTCCCCCCGCCGGGTCCGCCGCCGACCGCTCCGGGTGATCGCCCGTTGTGCCCCCTGCCCCGGCCAGTTGCTGGGCACCGCCGACGGCTCGATCCAGCAGGTCCCGCACCACTGCCAACGGGATGCGGACCTCCGTGAGATGCCAGCGGAGCGGCGACCGCCCGATCACACCGTGACGCGTGACCAAGCCGAGGGTCGGTCTCTCCAGCAGCCGCTCCAGGGTTTCCTCCGCTCCGGTCACCAGCAGTTCGAACTCCAGCGGCAGGATCTCGCCCGGTTTGAGCAGGGTCGCGGCCCAATAGCCCGTCTCCTGCACTCCGGGCAGGAAGACGGAGACGGCAAATCGCAGATCCTTCATCCAGCGGTCGACGTATTCGGGCCGGGTCAGGATCTCGTACAGCATGCCCTTCTGGCGGCCGTGGTTGGTCACGGGCAGGCGGAAACGGATTCGTAGCCCGTGCGTCCACCGGCCGGCCTCCAGGATCTCCAGGCTGCCCGGATCAAAGCGGACGTCGGCATCCCCCTGGAGTCGGAAGTAGGCCGCGAACCCGACGGGTACCGCCGCCAGCCCGGCCATCGCCCATCCCAACCAGCGCACACCGGTACCTCCCCGCGCCGCGCTCGGGATGACGACCCGCGGGCCATCGCCCCGGCCCGCCGGGATGAACGCCCGGCGGCGGCGCACCCACACGGTATGCGCCGCCGCCGAACGGGGTCACTGGCGGGTATCGTCCGAACGGGGAGATCAGCGTGGGTCAGACGGGCCGGGCGACGGCACAGCCGTCACCGGTCGCGCAGCTCGGGGGGCGGCTCCGGTCCGGCCTCGCCGCGGCGATGGCGGGTGAGGCCGGTGATGATGGCCCGGGCCATCTGCTCCCGCTTGCCGGGGTCCTTGAGGAAGGCCCGGTCATGGGGGCTGTCGACGAAGCCCAGTTCCACCAGGGCGGCCGGCATCCTCGCCAGGCGGAGAACCCGGTACCGGCCGGTCTGGATCTCGCGGAAGTTCTCCGGATCCAGCCGCTGCAGTTCGTCCTGGATGAGCAGGGCCAGCCGCCGGCTCTCCTCCCGGCCGGGGAAGTAGAAGGTCTGGGCGCCAAAGCAGGTCGGGTCGGGGAACCAGTTCACGTGCACGCTGAGGAAGTAGTCCGCCCGGTTGGCATTGGCGATCTCCACCCGGGGGTCCAGGTCCAACTCCTCGTCCGTCGTCCGCGTCAGCAGGACGCGGGCGCCCTCGGCTTGCAGCAGCCGCTTGAGGAGAAAGGCGAACTCCAGGGTGATCTCGCTTTCGATGGTGTCGCTCGGCAGGTGACAGGCACCGCGGTCGATCCCCCCGTGGCCGGGATCGACCACGATCAACGTGCCCGCCAGGGGCCCGGCGGCCGGGGAAGCGGCGACCCCGGCCGCACCTCCCGCCAGCCCCGCCAGCATCGCGCCGGCCAGCAACCAGGTCATCCATCCCGGAACCGGTCCCGCTCGCGGCAACGCCACCCCTCCCCGGGCGGGGCCGCCCGCCGCGTGGCGCACTATTCCCGGCCACCGAGCTCCCGGTTGCGCTTCCCGGCGGCCTCAGTCGTACCAGAGGACGCACCCCGCGAAGACGCAACCGCAGTGCTCGACGACGTGGTCCACGGCCCGCACCAGGACCTCCCGGGGCCGGCCGCCACGGATGGCGAAGCTCTCTTCCACCATGCGGCGGATCGTCGCCTCGACCTCGCCCGCAGTCCCATATGCGGTGTGCTCCAGGATCATGCCGAATTCGTCCTCCGGACCCCGGCCCACGGCCACGGCCGCAGCGATGCGCTGCCCCGGTTGGACCGCCACCAGCTTTCCGTAGGCGATGGGCACCAGGGCACCCGGGGGAAGCACGAGCCCCTCCATGGGCCGGGCTCCCGGTGGCAGGATGCTGGAGACCTTGACCAGGTTGACGTTGGCGACTCCCGCGGCCATCAGGGCCGCATCGAAGGCGGTGAGGGGCGTCTCTCCCTCGCCACGCCCCGCGACGAGGGCGAAGCGGTTCGGCCTCGGTAACATGGCGTCGACCTCCCGGCCTTCATGGCCGTAGGGGTGGCCGGGCAGGGGATTCCTGTGACCTCCCCGCGCCGGTCCGCCCCGAGCCATGGCAGTGGTTCCTTCGCCCATGCTATGGCGGCTGCCCCGGCCGCGTGCCCGCGAGGGTCCCTGACTCCGGTCGGGAGGTTATCCCCAGGAGCCCGGCGGTTGTCCCCAGATGGAGGCTCGTTATCCCCAGAAATCGACAGTTGCGCACAATTTGTCAACAAGGGGCTGCCCTCCGGGCCACGAATGGACAAGGCGGCCCCGGGGGAGGCAATGGGGGGCCCCGTCCCTTTTTCAAAATCTCCAGGCCACGAAAACGTACATAAATCTGTT
>QGUQ01000351.1 GCA_003242195.1 Bacillota bacterium
GTTTCCTCTTGGGCCTCCTGCCCGGCTGCAGCCCGGCGGTGACGACATTCATCGCCTACGATGCCGAGAAACGGCTGTCCCGGCACCCGGAGCGGTTAGGGCACGGCGCCATCGAGGGGGTGGCTGCCGCGGAGGGGGCCAACAACGCCACCTCCACGGGCGGGTTCGTCCCGCTGCTGGCGCTGGGGCTGCCCTCCGGTCCGGCCCCGGCGGTGCTGCTGGGCGGGCTCATGATGTACGGCCTGGATCCGGGCCCGGAGCTCTTCCAGACCAACCCCGAGTTCGTCTGGACCGTGATCGCCAGCATGTACGTGGGCAACGTGATCCTCCTGGTGCTGAACCTGCCCCTGGCGGGGCTCTGGGCGAAGGTTGCCCGGATTCCCTTCTCCGTGCTGGGGCCGGGCATCGTCGTCCTCTCCGCCCTGGGGGCCTATAGCATCCGTTACCTGGTGCAGGACGTCTGGCTCACCCTGGCCTTCGGCGTGCTGGGGTACCTCATGCGCAAGCTCGGCTATCCCCTGGCGCCGCTGGTGCTGGCCCACGTGCTGACGCCGGTGCTGGAAGAATCGCTGCGCCAGTCCCTGATCCTCTCCCACGGTTCGCCGGCCATCTTTGTCCAGCGCCCGCTGGCGGCTGTCTTCACGGTGCTGGCCATCGCCGCCCTGGCCTGGGGCGTGTGGGCCGCCCGCCGGGCGCCGGGACGGGTGGCGGTCGAGGCCGGCGACGACTCCTGACGGGCGCCGGGCCGGTAGCGCACCGCCGCGGTACGACCTTGCCGCTCCGTCCTCCTTCGGCGATAGTGTTAGCTGAGCCAAGGAGGGTTGAGCGTGGAACACGACGAGGAACTCCTGCGCACAGCCGTCATCGACGTAGCGCTCCAGGGCGGGGAGATGCTCCGCCAGCACTTTGGCACGGCGACCCGCGTGCGGGCCAAGACCTCGCGGTACGATCTCGTCACCGAGGCGGACGAGCGGATCGAGAAGGAGCTCACCGACTACATCCGCCGGCGCTACCCCGATCACGCCGTCGTGGGGGAGGAGGACATCTCCCGGCGGATCCTCTCGGGGCAGGCGCCCACCCGGGAGCGGGCGGTGGCCGACGTCACCGGGGAGCGGTCCTGGGAGTGGCTCATCGATCCCATCGACGGCACCACCAACTTCGTCCACGGCGTGCCCATCGTGGCCACCTCCGTGGCCCTGATGTACCGGAACGAGGTGGTGGCAGGGGCCGTCTTCAACCCCATCCAGGACGAGCTGTACGTGGCGGTGCGCCGCCACGGGGCGACCCTGAACGGCCGGCCGCTGCGGGTCTCCCAGGAATCGGAGCTGGCGGACAGCCTGCTGGCCACGGGTTTCCAGTACGACGCCGAGGCGGGCCAGCGACTGAACGTGGACCTGTTCGCCACCGTGCTGCAGGAGGCCCGGAACGTGCGGGCCATCGGCTCTGCCGCCCTCTCCCTCTGTTACGTGGGGGCGGGCCGCCTCACCGGTTTCTGGGAACTGCGCCTCGGGCCCTGGGACCTGGCGGCGGGAGCGCTGGTGGTCCGCGAGGCCGGCGGGCGCCTCAGCCGTCTGGATGGCAGGCCCTTCGACGTCTGGCAGCCCACGGTGGTGGCCACCAACGGGCGCATCCACGACCAGCTGGTCCGGGTGCTCAACGGCGTGCGGCAGGGTGCCGAGGGCGGGCGGGCCGGAGCGTGAGGCGCAAGGGCGATGCCGGGGCCGGTCCCCGGCGTGCCGTTAGCGGGTGGCCTCCCACGCCGCCAGCACCTGCTCCGTGCCCGGTACCAGCCGGTAGTCGGACAGGCGGTGCCGCGGCACCCAAAGGGCTTGGGCGGCGTCGTCGCTGGCGCGGAGCGTGCCGCCTACCGGGCGGGCCGAGAAGAAGAGGATGACGTAATGGAAGCGAACGCGATCGGTCTCGTCCCGGTTGACCGCGTCCTTGTACATGAGGAACCGTTCGATCTCGACCTCGAGGCCGGTCTCTTCTCGGACCTCGCGCCGCAGGGCTTCGGCCACCGTCTCGCCTAGCTCCACGGCGCCGCCGGGCAGCCCCCACCAGCCCCGGAAGGGCTCCCCGCCGCGCTGCACCAGGAGCACGCGATCCCCGTCCGACACCACCGCGTGGCAGGAGGGCCGCGGGTGTACGGGATACTCCGCCTTGTTGCCCACTTCGATTCCCCCGCCGGCTCCCGGCGCACCGGGAGCCCGGTGTTCCCATGCGGCCGGCAGCATCCGCCGGCCGCGTCAACCCCCAGTATAGAACCGGCCCCGACCCCTGTCACCCCGCACCCCCCGGGGAAGGCTTACCCGGCCGCGCGGGTTATATTGGTGGTGGAACGTGGGAGGTAAGACCTCTTGAGCGACTACTGGCCCGATATCGCCTTGATTGTCACGCTGATCCTGCTCAACGCCTTCTTCGCCGCCAGCGAGATCGCCGTCATCTCGGCGCGGGACGTCCGCATCCGCCAGCTGGCAGAGGAAGGCAACCGTGCGGCCGCCGTCCTGCAGCGCCTGATGGGCGATCCCAGCCGCTTCCTGGCCACGATCCAGGTCGGCATCACCCTGGCTGGTTTCCTGGCTAGCGCGTCGGCGGCCGTCAGTCTGGCCCGCCCCCTGGCCGGGTGGCTGGAGACCCTGGGCCTTGGGTCCGGGCTGGCCGGCACCGTGGCGGTGGGCGCGGTTACCCTGGCCATCCCCACGTGGCCCCGGGCCCTGGCGAGCTGGGCCCCAAACCCCCGGCCATTCAGAA
>QGUQ01000352.1 GCA_003242195.1 Bacillota bacterium
CCGGCCTACTGGACGTCGCCCTGCTGGACCTGGTGGCGGTGCGGGCGGGGGCGGGACGGGCGGTGCAAAACGCTCGCCTGCAGGGGGCCATTCATGAGTACGAGGGGCGGGAAGCCCTGGCCAATGCAGAGGCGGCGCGAGAAGGGCGGGCCGCCCGGGAAGCGGAGCAGGCCCGGCAGCGGCTGGCGTTCCTGCGCAGCTTGCCGCCTGCCGCGGGCCGCTCGGAGGCCCTGCTGCGTGCCGTCAGCGGGACGCTACCCGCGGGTGGGCAGCTGACGGGGGCAACTTTCGGTACCGATGGGCGCCTGATCCTGACCGGGACTGTTCGTGCCCATGACGGCGTGGAGGCCTACGTGCGGGCGCTGGAGGGGACGGGGCAGTTCGCCTACCTGCGAGTGGTCAGCATCACGGCCAGCGAGGGCGATCCCCCCGGTGTCGAGTTTCAGCTGGAGTGCTGGCCACGGGGGGAGGGGACGCCATGAGCCGTGCCTCTCTGCACCCTTCCCCGCTGGTGCGGCGGGCGCCCTGGCTGCTGCTGGTGGCGGTCCTGTTCCTGCTGGTCTTCGTGCCCCTCGGCCTCCTGCCGGAGGTGGCGCGCCGGGCCGACCTGGGCGCAGGCCTCGAGCTGGCCCGCACGTCGGCGCAGCAGGCCCAGCAGGTGGCGGCCCGGATGGCGCAGGCGGCCGCCGAACTGCCTGTTCTTCGGGAGGAACTGGCCCGGGCGGAGGAAGCCCGCATGATCCCCCTGGGGGAGCTGCGGAGCGTGGGCACGGCCCTCGCTGCCCACGCGCGGGCGGCGGGCGTCAGCCTCCTGTCCATCGGATACGGGCCGTACAGCAGGCTGACCGCGGCCGGGGAAGCAGGGTCCGCCGGGTCCGCCCAGGCGGCGCAGGCACAGGTGGAGGAACCGTCGCCGCGGGGGGGCCCGTCGCTGGAGGTGGATGGCGCATCCACGGACCTCCCGTACGGGCAGGTCTCCGTGGACGTCACCGCCCGGGGCACGTGGGGCAACCTGGCACGCTTTGTCGGGCAACTGGAGACGGCCATACCCGGTTTGCGGATCACGTCCTGGAGCATCAACGGCGGCCCGGAGGAGACGACCTATGAGCTCCATCTCAGCGGCCTTCTCTACGTGGCGGGCGTGCCGCCGGTGCCCCAGGCCATTGGCGAGTCGCCTCAGGGCGGCCAGCCATCGGAGCCTGTACCGGGGCAGGCGGGCGCGCAGCCGCCGGCCCAGGCGGGCGGGCAGGCCGGCGGCCCGGTCACCGGGTCGTAGCCGGGGTAACACGAGGCCTCCGGTCTGGGAGCCGGGGGCGCGCAGGTGGCCGGTTCTTCCGGTATGGGAATGGATCCTCATCGGGGGAACTTCCGGGACGTCCCGTGGGAGGCACCATGAGAGGCCTTGCCCGGTGGGGAGCGGGACCGTCCGGTAGGCGCTTGAGGCCCGCCCCCCGTGAGGATAGGGGCAGTCATGTTGCAGGAGGGGTGACGGCAGTGGAGAGCAGCTCGCGTTCCCATTCGCTCTTTCGCCGGTACGAGGGCAACCCGATCCTGCGTCCCGACCAGTGGCCGTATCCCGCCAACTCCGTGTTCAATCCCGCCGCGGCCCGGGTCGACGGGCGCGTGCTGTTGCTGGTACGGGTGGAGGACCTGCGCGGCTTCTCCCACCTGGCGCTGGCGTCGAGCGACGACGGCCTCACCGATTGGGAGATCCACCCGGAACCGGTGTTCCTGCCGGACCCGGAGCGGTCCGAGGAACACTGGGGGATCGAGGATCCGCGCGTCGTCTGGTGTGAGGATCTGGGGCAGTTCGCGGTCACCTACGTCTCCTTCTCCCGGGGCGGGCCCCTGGTGTCCCTCGCCCTCACCCGGGACTTCCGCCACTTCGAGCGGCGGGGTCCCCTGGTTCCTCCGGAGGACAAGGACGCGGCCCTGTTCCCCCGGAAGGTGAAGGGCCGGTACGCCCTGATCCACCGGCCCATCGTGCGGGGCGAGGCCCACATCTGGATCTCCTTCTCGCCCGACCTGCAACACTGGGGCGATCACCGGATCCTGCTCCCCACGCGTCCCGGCTCGTGGGACTGCCACAGGGTGGGGCTCGGGCCACAGCCCATCGAGACGCCCGAGGGCTGGCTGGTGATCTACCACGGCGTCCGGCTCACGGCTTCCGGCAGCCTGTACCGCGTGGGGCTGGCCCTTCTGGACCTGGAGGAACCGTGGCGCGTGATCCGGCGCAGCCCCGAGTGGGTGCTGGGGCCGCAGCAGCCCTACGAGCTCGTCGGCGACGTGCCCGGGGTGGTCTTCCCCACGGGGGCGCTGTGGGACCGGGAGACGGACGAGTTGCGCCTGTACTACGGCGCCGCCGACCGGTGCGTGGGCGTGGCGACCACCCGCATGGCCGACGTGCTGGATTACCTGCGCGAGTACGGAGAGGAAGAGTAAAGCCCGGGCCTCGCGGGCGCCGAGCCCGGGGCCGGCGCCCGCGAGGCCCGGCAGGAACCCTTCGGAGCGGCCCCGAAGCTTAGGACGGGCCGTGGGAGAGCACGTTAGGCCGGGGAGGCGGGAGGTGAGATGACAGTGCCTCGCATTCGCAAAGCCGTGATACCG
Organism: Bacillota bacterium; assembly: GCA_003242195.1. Lineage (GTDB taxonomy): Bacteria > Bacillota > Sulfobacillia > Thermaerobacterales > Thermaerobacteraceae > ZC4RG37. The sequence goes on from QGUQ01000352.1 coordinate 2,608, forward strand.
GCAGCCGGCCTGGGCACCCGCTTCCTGCCGGCCACCAAGGCGCAGCCCAAGGAAATGCTGCCCGTGGTCGACAAGCCCATCATCCAGTACGTGGTCGAGGAAGCGGTGGCGGCCGGCATCGACGACATCCTCATCGTGACCG
>QGUQ01000353.1 GCA_003242195.1 Bacillota bacterium
GTAGCGAAGTGAATCGCAGTGATTCGAAAAGGGTGGCCCATCGATGAGTCCGAGCTCGTCGCCCGCCGGTCGAGAGGCCGGGTGCGGGCCGGTGGGCTCCCAGCGACCGGGTCGCCGGCGGGAGTAGCGGGCCATCCGAGGAAGCCCGTGGCCGGCTGCGGTGGCGGCCGGGAGAGGGGCCAAGGGGGAGGGATTCGGTGTTTAAGTTCAGTGACCTGAGTCATGTGAAGGTGCTCGATCTCTCACAGAACTTCAGCGTGAATTCGCCGGCCTTCGCCCGCTACGAGGGGCCGACGGTGAAGTGGGTCAAGCGGATGGCCTTTGAAGGGGTCAACGCCCAGCACATCTCGTCCACCATCCACCTGAGCACGCACCTGGATTCGCCGCTGCACTTCTACGATCCCGGCCCCGACATCGCCGGCATTCCTATCGAGAAGCTCTTCGGACCGGCGGTCGTGGTCGACCTCGAGCAGTTCGGCATCGGCGACTACGACATCTACGGGCCCGAGCACTTCGAAGCCTGGGAGAAGAAGTACGGGATCAAGATCGAGAAGGGCGACATCCTGATCATCCATACGGGCTGGCACAAGTACTACAACGAAGAGTGGAGCCCGACGACCAAGGAGTACCACAAGGACGCCCGGCCGGATCTGCCCCGGTACTTCCTCCGCCAGCCGGGCCCCACGCGGGAGTTCGTGGAGTGGGTCCTAGACCGGGGTATCCGGTGGATGGCCATCGACGCCATGTCTACCGACCATCCCATGGCCACGGTGGTCCGCGACCAGCGTCCGGACATCGCCCGCGAGGTGGAGGAGCACCTGGGCAGGCCTCTGGACGAGATCTGGCCCAAGGAGGACTACCAGCTGACCCATACCAAGCTCTTCCCCCACGGCGTGTTCCACGTCGAGAACATTGGCGGGCAGATCGATCTCATCCTGAACCAGCGGGTATGGGTGGGATGCTTCCCGTTCCGGTTCAAGGGCGGGGAAGCGGCCTGGTGCCGGGTGCTCGCCTTCGTGGAGGAGGAGTAGGGCAAGGCCGGCCGGAACGAGCGTCATCGGCGGCCGGGCCGACGGGCGGGCACCGATCGACGGGCCAGCAGATTGCATTCATCCTGTGGACCCGTTCGGGCGGCCGGTCCCGAACCAGCCGCCCGACGGGTCATCCTGGGGGGCGTTGCGCATGGCGGTAGAGCGGGGCAAGGTTATCGGCTACCTGCCGCAGGACCGGCCGCCCTTCGGGGCCATGGTTAGCCTCGGCTTCCAGCATGTGCTGACCATGTTCCCCGCCACGGTACTGTGTGCCATCCTCACCGGTTTCGATGTGGGTGTCTCCCTCTTTGCGTCGGGTCTGGCCACCATCGTGGCCGTGCTGGGTTCCAGGGGCCGGATCCCTCTCTACTACGGTGGAAGTTTCGCCTACATCGCGCCGGTGACGGCCGTGGTGGGCGCCAGCTGGGGCGGCCACCGCGTGGCCCAGGTGGGTGTGGTGGCCACCGGCCTCGTGAACATCCTCATGGGGTTGTTGATCCAGCGGGCGGGCAAGGCAAGGCTCGACCGCATCCTGCCGCCGTCGGTCACCGGGGCCGTGGCCATCGTCATCGGCATCGCCCTGGCCAAGACGGCCATGGACATGGCCGCGCAGAACTGGGCCATCTCCTTGACGACCCTGGTCCTCACCATCCTTTTCTCCGTCTACCTGCGCGGGCGCGGGCTGTTGGGCATGTTGCCCGTCCTGTTGGGGGCCGCTTGCGGGTACGCCATCGCAGCCTTGACGGGACACGTGGACTTCAGCCCCGTGCGCGAGGCCAGCTGGTTCGCCCTGCCCAAGTTCCAGTTGCCGGCCTTCGGGGCTCCGGGAGCCTGGCAAGCGGTGCTGGCCATCGCGCCCATCGCCATCGCCACGATCCCGGAGAGCACGGCCCACCTGTACCAGATCAGCCTGTACATCGACCGGCTGGCAGAGGAGATGCAGCGGCCGCCGCTTCGTATCAAGGACTTGATCGGCCTCAACCTCGTCCTGGACGGGCTGTCCGATATGATCAACGGCATGTTGGGTACTTCTTCGGGCACCAACTACGGCGAGAACAATAGCCTGATGGCCATCACGCGCAACTACTCGACGGCGGTGCTGGCGGCCGCCGGCGCCATCGCCATGGCGCTGGGTTTCCTGTCCAAGCTCTCGGCCCTCGTGTCCACCATCCCCGTGTTCGTCACGGGTGGCCTGGCCATCTTCCTGTTCGGCGTCATCGGCATGCAGGGCATCGCTCTGATGATGTCGGAGAAGGTGGACCTCTTCGACCCGCGGCAACTGGCCATCGGGGCGGTGATCCTGATCATCGGGCTGGGTGGCAACGCCTTCGAGGGCGGCAACATCCCCATCTGGGGGATGCAGCTTCCGGCCATTGCCACGGCCGCGGTGGCCGGCATCCTGCTCAACCTGGTCTTCCTGGCCTTCGATCGCTGGCAGGTGCCGAAGGAGGAACCGGCAGCGATCCCCGCGGCCGGCGGCAACGACTGACGGGGGTACCATGGCAACGGCCAGGGACGGCGGAGTTCCAACAGTGGCTGCAAGGTGGCCGGCACCCGAGGCGGGCTCGCGAGTGCCGGCCACTTTTTCCGGCCGGGTCCTCGCCGTGTTCGACCACGGTTTCTACGGCCTGGATGCGGAGGGGCGGGTGATCGTGGTTGGGGACCGGCGGTTGCCGCCGGGCCCTCTGCATGTGCGCTTGCCGTGGGTCCTGGGG
>QGUQ01000354.1 GCA_003242195.1 Bacillota bacterium
AGGTATGTCGTGGGAGCGTTGAGATTTTTAAAAGGACCGGGGCAGGGGCTGCGGGGGGCCCAGGGCGGCTTCGTCCTGGCCCGCGACCCGTCGCAGGTGACGGTGGCCGACATCGTCCGCCTGCTGGACGGACCCATCGGCCCGGAGCCGGACCGGGAGGCCACCGGCACCCCCTCCGTGGCCGACGGCGTCTGGGAGGCGGTCCGGAGGGCGATCACGCAAGTCCTGGAGGGCACCACCCTCGCCGACCTGGTCCGCGAAGCCGACCGCAAGGCGCGAGAAGGCTACATGTTCTACATTTGAGGCCGACGGGGACCGACGGGCGGGCCTTGCAGGCGCTCGCGCCGGAACGAGCGGGGATGGGGCGCGGGCCGGGAGGAGCCCCAAACTGGGGGAGGCCGGGAGACCCGGCGGGTCGAGGGGGATGGAGCGCGTTGGGAGCCTTGCCGGCATCGACGGCCATTCGCCAGGTTCGCCTGCGGGTCGGTGATCTCCAGCGTTCCCTGCGTTTCTACCGCGATCTCCTCGGTTTCCGGCAGCTGCATGCAGGGGCGGGGACCGCGGCCCTCTCCGCATCCGGTCGCACGCCCGCGCAGATCGTCCTGGAGGAACGGCCGGGTGCCCGGCGCAAGCCGCCGGGCACGACCGGCCTTTACCATGTGGCCATCCTGCTTCCCGGCCGCCGGGAACTGGCGCGGCTGGTGCGGCGGCTGGCAGCGGCCGGATGGCCTTTCGAGGGGTTCTCGGACCACGGGGTCAGCGAGGCCGTCTACCTGTCCGATGGGGACGGCAACGGCCTGGAACTCTACGCCGACCGGCCGCGTACCTCCTGGGAGCGCCGGGATGGGGAAGTGGTCATGTTCACGCGGCCGCTGGACCTGGAGGGCCTGCTGGAGGAACTGGCCCGCGCGCCGGAAGGGCCGGCCGAGCCCCTCCTGCACCCGGCCGCCCGGATCGGCCACATCCACCTGCACGTGGCGGATCTGGCCCGTAGCGAGGCCTTTTATCGCGGCCTTCTGGGCTTCGAGGTTACCAACCGGCGCTACCCGGGCGCCCTTTTCCTGGCCGCCGGGGGCTATCACCACCACCTGGGGCTCAACATCTGGGCCGGCCCGGGTGCACCACCCCCGCCGCAGGATGCCGCCGGCCTGGTCGACTTCACGGTGGCGGTGGGCGACGGCGCCGTCCTGGCGGAGGTGGTGCGGCGCCTGCGCGGCGCCGGTCACGACCCCCGCAGTGACGGAGAAGGCGCTTGGCGTGTGACCGATCCCGACGGCACAGGCATCGTACTGACGGTGTAGAGGCCCCGTCCACCGCGGTCTGGTTGGGATCGGCTTGCTCTGGTACCGGCAGGGGACGGATACTAGATGCCGGGCAAGGGGCGGCCCGAGTTGCTCGAGATCGGGCCGAGACAGCAGGGGCGAGGCCGGGAGGAGGTGGGGACGATGCGCCGGGTCTATCTCGATTATGCGGCCACGTCGCCGGTGCGGCCGGAGGTCCGGGAGCTCATGGCTGAGGTCATGGCCGACGCGTGGGGCAACCCGTCGAGCCTGCACTACGCCGGCCGGGCGGCGCGGGCCGTCGTCGATCGGGCCCGCAGCCAGGTGGCGGCGCTCCTCGGCTGCCGGCCGCGGGACATCATCTTCACCGGCAGCGGCAGCGAGGCCGACAACCTCGCGCTGAAGGGAGTCGCCTGGGCTTACAGGGACAGGGGCCGGCACATCGTCACCACCGCCGTGGAGCACCAGGCCGTGCTCCGCGCCTGCGCGGCCCTGGAACGGGACGGGTTCGAGGTGACCTACGTGCCGGTGGACGCCAGCGGTCGGGTCGATCCCGACGACGTGGCGCGCGCCCTGCGCCCGGACACCATCCTGGTCTCGGTGATGCTGGTCAACAACGAGGTCGGCACCGTACAGCCCGTGGCCGAGATCGCGCGGTACGCGCGGGAGCGCGGCGTCCTCGTGCACACCGATGCGGTGCAGGCGGCCGGCGTGCTGCCCATCGACGTGGATGAGCTGGGGGTGGACCTCCTCAGCCTGTCGGCCCACAAGATGGGCGGCCCCAAGGGCGTCGGTGCCCTGTTCGTCCGGCCGGGCACACAACTCCTGCCCCTGGTCGACGGCGGCGGCCAGGAGCGGCGGCTGCGGGCGGGCACCGAGAACACGCCCGCCATCGCTGGCTTCGGTCTGGCGGCGGAGCTGGCCGCCGCAGAACGGGCGGGGCGGGCCGCACGTCTCCGCCGGTTGCGGGACCGCCTGGAGTCGGGCATCCTGGACCGCGTTCTGGGGGCGCGCGTCCACGGGGCCGGCGTCCAGAGGGCACCGCACATCACCAACGTCCTGCTACCGGGGATCACCGCCGACACCTTGCTCATTCAGCTGGACCTGGCGGGGGTGGCCGCCTCCAGCGGCTCCGCCTGCAGTGCCGGCTCGCCGGAGCCGTCCCACGTGCTCCAGGCCATGGGGCTGTCCGAAGAGGAGGCCTTTGCGTCCGTCCGTTTCTCCATGGGCGCGGAGACCACGGAGGAGGACATCGACCACGTGGTAGAGCTGCTGCCCGGCGCCGTGGAACGGGCGCGGCGGGCGCGGGCGGCCGGCCTTCGCCCCGCCGGGGCGTGAGGGCATCCTGGGGGGCAAAGGGGGGAAGGGGGTGGGGACATGGCAAAGGGGGGGGGGCGGGCGGCACTAGGGGGGGGGGCGGAAGGGTGGGGGGGGGGGGCCCTGTGGAAAACGAGGGGGAGCGAGGG
>QGUQ01000355.1 GCA_003242195.1 Bacillota bacterium
GTGGCCGGGGCCGGGCGGGCCCGGAAGGGTGCCCCGCCTGATGGGACCCCGGTCGCCCTCGTAGGTGGCTGCATCGTCCTGGCCTTTGTCCTGATGGCGGTGCTGGCGCCGTACCTGGCGCCCTACGATCCCATCAACGACGCGTCGCTGGACCAACGCCTCCAGCCGCCCTCCGCCGAGCACTGGCTGGGGACGGATCACCAGGGCCGCGACGTCCTGAGCCGCATCATTCACGGGGCTCGCATCTCGCTGCGGGTTGGCGTGCTGTCCATGGTGATGGCGGCTGCCGCTGGCGCGTCGTGGGGTGCCGTGGCGGGGTACTACGGTGGCTGGTTCGACCTGCTCTCGGGCCGGATCGTGGACCTGATGCTCGCCTTTCCCAGCATCCTTCTGGCCATTGCCTTCACCGCGTTCCTGGGCCCCAGCCTGGAGAACGCCATGCTGGCCGTAGCCTTGGTGTCGGTGCCGCAGTACATGCGGCTGGTGCGAGCATCCGTGCTCTCGCTGCGGGAGCAGGACTTCGTGGTGGCGGCGCGGGCACTGGGGGCAGCCGACGCCCGCATCATCTTCGGGCACATCATGCCCAACGCCTTGGGCCCGCTGATCGTGCAGGCGACGCTGGGCATTGGTACGGCCATCCTGGATGCGGCGGCCCTCAGCTTCCTGGGGCTGGGTGCGCAGCCGCCCGATCCCGAGTGGGGGCGGATGCTGAACGATGCCCGCACGGTCTTCCAGGTGGCCCCGTGGAACATGACGTACCCCGGCCTGGCCATCATGCTGACCGTACTGGGTTTCAATCTCCTCGGAGACGGCTTACGGGACGTCCTGGACCCACGGGCCCGTGATTGACGGCAGGGGGTGGGATGCACCTCGGGCATGCTTCCCCATCGGCTGCCCGTTGGAGGTGGTGGGCTCCTGGCCCGGGTGGTGCCTGCTGGCGCAAGCGGCCTGCGGGGACGCGCGGTGCGCACCAATTGACGGCCTTCCTCGCCGGTGCTACAATGCGTGAGGCTAGCGCAATTTCGTGGCGGTGTGAACGGAAACCGCGGGTGGTTAGAGGCAGATCGTGGACCGCTGGCTTGAGCAAGCGGAAGCGCGTGCTTCCCACCTCACGACGCCGCGGAGGCTGTCGGTGGGGTTCATCGGCTGGGCGGGCGGCCGTGTAGGGCGGGCCGCCATGCCCGCATGGGGACGACGGGCGCCGCTTGCGCCCGTTCGCTGTTTCCACGGTGTGGTGTGTCGCCCCCGGTGGCGCGGCGCCTGGGTGCCGCTGGGGAGATCCGCTGGAGGTGACGCGCAATCGTCAGGGACCTGCGCGTGAATGAACAGATTCGCGTGCGCGAGGTACGGGTGATCTCGCCGGAAGGCGAGCAGCTGGGCATCTTCCCGACCCATGAGGCACTGCGCATGGCCTACGAGCGCGACCTCGACCTGGTCGAGGTGGCGCCCCACGCGCGGCCGCCCGTCTGCCGCATCATGGATTACGGCAAGTACAAGTACGAGCAGGCGAAGCGGGATCGGGAAGCGCGAAAGCGCCAGAAGATCGTGGATATCAAGGAAGTGAAGATGCGCCCCCGCATCGACCAGCACGACTTCGAGGTCAAGCTGCGCAATGCGCGCCGGTTCCTCGAGGACGGGGACAAGGTCAAGGCGACGATCATGTTTCGCGGGCGCGAGATCGTGCACGCCGACCTCGGCCGGCAGGTCCTGGAGCGATTGGCCCGAGCCGTGGAAGACATCGCGACGGTCGAGCGCCGCCCGGTGGTGGAGGGTCGCAACATGACCATGATCCTCGCACCGCGTCCCCAGAACCAGTCGCAGCACGCCAGGACCGAACAGCAGAAGGCCGAATCGCAGAAGGCCGAATGAGGAGGCGAACCCCGTGCCCAAGATGAAGACGCACCGCGGGGCGGCGAAGCGCTTTCGCCGCACGGCGCGCGGGCTGTACAAGCACCGGAAGAGCAACCGCGGCCACCTGAACGAGAAGAAGACGGCCAAGCGCCTGCGCCAGCTGCGCAAGCCGGCGATCGTCAAGCCCGCGGACGCGCGTACGGTGCGCCGGCTCCTGCCGTACGGTTGAGACACCGCCGGTAGCCACGAATCGTCGGGGAGGAATGGCCGATGCCACGCGTGAAAGGTGGTCCGCGCACTCGCCGCCGCCACAAGAAGATCCTGAAGCTGGCCCGCGGCTACTACGGGCGCAAGAGCAAGACCTTCCGGGCAGCCCATGAACAGGTCCTGCACTCGCTCTGGTACGCCTACCGCGACCGGCGGGCGCGCAAGCGCGACTTCCGCCGCCTGTGGATCCAGCGGATCAACGCCGCCGCACGCCAGCACGGCTTGTCGTACAGCCGGCTGATGAACGGCTTGCGCAAGGCGGGGATCGGCATCAATCGCAAGCTGCTGGCGGATCTGGCCGTCCACGACGCGGATGCGTTCCGCTCCCTGGTGGAACGAGCGCGAGAGGCCATCGGGGCCTGAGGCACCAGAGACGGTGGACGGGGCGGCTCGCCCGGCGAGCCGCCTCATCGCTTTCCGGCGTGATCGATCCCCGGCCAGCTCGGGAGGCAGCCTGGGAGGAATCGTGGTCCATGTCAACGCTGGCTGCGGGCCGGCGTGGTGAGGTGCGGCCGGTACCCGGCAGGGGCGCGCCCAGCCCCGCGCGGGTGCTGGCCCTCGGCTTCGCGGCCGTCATCCTGCTGGGCAGCGTGCTGCTGAGCTTGCCGGTGGCCTGGGAGCCCGGGC
>QGUQ01000356.1 GCA_003242195.1 Bacillota bacterium
GGGTGTCCAGGCCGGCGAAGGGATGATGGCGCGCCCGGAAATAGATCTCGGCAGCGCGGAGGAGCGTCTTCGATGGGACGCACCCGATGTTCACGCAGGTCCCGCCGATGACCCCGCGCTCGATCATCACCACCCGCGCTCCGTGTCCGGTGGCCTGGATGGCCGCTGAGAAGGCCGCTGCTCCCGATCCGATGATGACCAGGTCGTACGGTGCATCACCATCGCCGGAGCCCCCGCCATGCGAGCCCGGCTGGTCGGCGGGTGAAGCAGAGGAATCGTCGCCTGTAGGCGCCTCGATGAAGTGCAGGGCGCCCGGCTCGTACCCGGCGGCCCGGACCGCCCGGCGGAACTGCTTGGGGTCGACCCCCCGCGGTAGACGAAACCGGGCCTCACCTCGCCGGAAGTCAACCCGGACATCGCTCGCGCCGGCTCGTTCCAGCGCCACTCGGACGGTGGCTTCACAGCCTGCACAGCTCATACCACGAATGACGAGGCGAGCGTCCCGTTCCTCCAACACGACCACCCTTTTGTGCGTGCGGGATGTCCGGACCCTTTCTGCCGTATTCTGCCCGGAATGGAAGGGGCGAGGCTAACAGCAACCGGCCTGCTGCAGCGGGACCTCGTAACCCAGGTCCCTGACCCGGGCCACCATGGCCGCCGCACTCACGCGTGCCGGGTCGGACCGCACCCGGGCGCGGTTGGTGGCCAGGTTCACCGACGCCTCGATCACACGGAGGGGATCACGCTCCGTTCAGAGCCAACATACCTCATAGGGGTATCTTCTGCAAGGTGGGGCGTGTGAGGACGACCGGCGTCCCGCGCGGGGCAGTGGTGGCTGTTAAGAAAGTGTGGATGTGGCCGAGGTGGTTCAACCCATGATTTCACTCACCGGGGATCAGGATCCGGAAGCGGCACTCACGGGTTGACGCCCTGCGGGCAACAGGACTACCATGGGGCCAGAAATACCCACAGGGGGTATAGCCGGGCATGAACCGGTTCCAGGTGGAGATCCTTGTCGGAGGGGGCGCTGCGTGATGGCGACCAAGGTCTACAACGTCAAGGGCATGTCCTGCAACCACTGCAAGAAGACCGTGACCGAGGCCATCTCCCGTATCCCCGGTGTCACCGGTGTCGAGGTGGACCTGGGTACGGGCCAGGTCACGGTGACCTTCTCCGGCGAGCCGGACGATCAGAAGGTGCGGGAGGCCGTCGAGGAGGCCGGCTACGAGGTGGCCTGAAGAAGCGGCGGGACGGGATCCGGCCTGGGTGCCGAATCCCGTCCCGTTCCTTTCACGGCTTCTTCCCAAACCACTTCTCGTAGATCTGATCGTAGGTTCCGTCGGCCTTCAGCTCGTCCAGCGCCTGCTGCACCGCCTGGACCAGCTCCGTCTCCCCCTTGGGCAGGGCGATGCCCACGGGCATGGGCTGCAACACGTCGCCGACGATCTCGTACTGGTCCGGCTGAGTTTTCACGTAGTAGTAGGCCACGGGCTCGTCCAGGATCGTGGCGTCGGCGCGGCCGTTGGCCACCTCCTGCAGCGCGTCGGGGAAGGACGGGAAGGTGACGACCTCGGCTCCCTCGATGGTGCGGGCGAGCTTCTCATTCGTACTCTCCAGCAGGACGGCGATCTTCTTGCCCTTGAGGTCCTCCAGGCCGCGGATGCCCTTGGGATTGCCCTTCTTCACCACGATCAGCTGACCCATCTCCACGTACGGGACGAAGTCGGCGCCGGCCTTGCGGTCCTCCGTGATGTTCATGGCGCTCATGACGGCGTCGAACTGCCTCGCCTGCAAGCCGGCCAGCAAGCCGTCCCAGTCCACGACCACGACCCGGTGCTCGACCCCCAGCTTCTCGGCGATGGCTTTACCGAGGTCGATGTCGAACCCAATGACCTGTTCGGGGTTGGTGGGATCCGCGAATTCCATGGGCGGGTAGGCCGCGTCGTTGGCAAAGGTCATGTAACCCCGTTCCTTGATCTCGGCCAGCAGGGATCCTCCGCCGCCTTGTCCACCCCCGGAATCACCGCCGGAACCGCTGCCGGTCCCGCTGGCGCTGGCGGAACTCGGTGGCTGCCCGCCCCCACCGCAGCCCGCTGCAAGAATGAGGATGCCGAGGACGGCCAGGGTTGCCAGCCAGCGCACCCAGCCAGGATGCTGTTTCTGTGCTCCCACGTGTTGACCCCCTTCCGCAGGTTTGCATAAATATTCATTTTCATGCATGAAACTAATAAATCGTGGTTGCGTCGTCAACTCCTAGCAAGCTGATGGGGAACCGTTCGGGAAACGGGCGACCTCGACCGCATTGCGCCATGCCGTTCCCCGCGAGGCTGCGGAGGAGCGGCCCAGGTGAAGGCGCGCGAGGGGCACCATGGCCCCTCGAACCGGGAGCCGTCGGTTCCTTGGCCCGCAGGAAGTGGCAGCCTCGCCCCTGAAGAGAAGCAGGGGATCATTGTAGCCTCTAGCCGGTGCGCTTCGGCAGCCTGACTTGGCAAGGAGGGAATGGGGTGGACATCGCCGAGGAATTTCGGAGCCGCTTCAAGTGCCCGAAGTGCGGCGGTACCGCCGCCCGCGTCAAGGAAGTGGCGATGACGGGGACCGGCCTGAGCAAGCTCTTCGACATCCAGCACAACCACTACCTTTTCGTCTCCTGCCTGAATTGCGGCTATACGGAGGTCTTCGATCCCGGGGTCCTGCACGGGAAGCGGGGCAAGCTGGGCACGATTCTCGATATCCTCTTCGGTGG
>QGUQ01000357.1 GCA_003242195.1 Bacillota bacterium
CCGTCGCCGCTTTCTTCCGCCACCCGGCCAACTTCCTCCAGGTGGGCGGGGTACAGGGCCCCCGGCTTCGGGAGAAGCCCGGGCTTCCGGGGGGCAATGGCCGCCCGGGCCACTTCCGGCTGGAGGTCGGGCGGCGTCGCCACCGCCACCACGTCCACGGCGGGATGGCGGCAGAGGTCGCGGGCGTCCTCCACCTCCACCACTTCGCCGGCGGGTAGCCCCGCCGCCCGGCGCGCCGCCACCCAGCGGCGGATGGCGGCCTGCCGCCGGGCGGGGGTGCGGGCCGCCACCGCTGCCAGCGTGACCTCCGGCAGAGGCGCCAGCGCCTCCAGGATGAAGGCCCCGAAGGCGCCCGCGCCCGCCAGGCCCAGCCGCCACGGGCCTTGTCGCGCCCCGTCGAGGGCCTCCGCGCTCATTCCCAGCTCACCGGCCCCACCTCGGGGAAGCGCCGCAGGACCGCCTCCATCTCCGCCTTGATCCGCTCCAGGTCCTCCACGGTACGGCCCTCACAGCGCACGACCAGGACCGGCTGGGTGTTGGAGGCCCGCACCAGCCCCCAGCCGCCGGGGAAGAGGACGCGAGCGCCGTCCACGTCGATGACCGGGTACCGGTCCCGGAAGTGGGCCCGTACCTCGGCTACCACCTCTTGCTTGCGCTCGTCCGGACAGGGGACCCGCACCTCCGGCGTCGACGGGTAGCGGGGCACGTCGGCCCAGAGGGCACTGAGAGGCCGGCCCGCGCCGGCCACCAGCCGGAGCAACCGCGCGCCGGCGTAGAGGGCATCGTCGAAGCCGTAGTACTCGTCGGCGAAGAAGAGGTGGCCCGACATCTCGCCGGTGAAGGGTGCCCCCGTCTCCTTGAGCTTGGCCTTGATGTACGAGTGGCCCGTCCGGTAGAAGAAGGGCTTGCCGCCCAGCCGCTCGATCTCTTCCACCAGGGCCTGGGAGCACTTGACCTCGACGATGGCCTGGGCGCCGGGATAGCGGGGCAGGATCTCCCGCCAGAAGAGGATCATCAGCTGGTCGCCCCACAGGATCTGACCCCGGTCGTCCACGACGCCCAGGCGGTCGGCGTCGCCGTCGAAGGCCAGACCCAGGTCGGCGCCCGTGTTCCGGACGGCCCGGATCAGGTCCTGCAGGTTCTCGGGCCGCACGGGGTCCGGGTGGTGGTGGGGGAAGGTGGGATCGGAGTCGCAGTACAGCTCGACCACCTCGCACCCCAGCCGCCGGAACAGCGCCGGCGCGATGGCCCCGGCGCTGCCGTTGCCGGCGTCCACCACCACCTTCAGGGGCCGGTCGAGGACAACGCGCCCCGCGATCATCTCGATGTAGGCCGGGATCGGGTTCAGCAGGCGCACCCGGCCCGGCGTACGGGCGGGCGCCAGCGACCGCGCTTCCCGCGCACGCCGGTACAGGTCCTGGATGGCCTCGCCGTAGAGGGTGCCCGACCCCAGGGCCACCTTGAAGCCGTTCTCATCCGGCGGGTTGTGGCTGGCGGTCACCATCACCGCCGGGTCGATGCCATAGTAGATGCGCGCCCAATAGAGGACGGGCGTGACCACCTGGCCGATGTCGGCCACGTCTACCCCGGCCTCGCAGAGCCCGCGGATCAGGGCGCGGGCCAGGGCGGGCGACGAGAGCCGGTTGTCCCGGCCCACCAGCACCTGCCGGTGCCCCCGCTCCCGCGCCAGGGTACCGAAGGCGCGACCCACCAGCAGCGCCGTCTCTTCCGTCAGGGTCTTGCCGTAGACGCCGCGGATGTCGTATTCCCGGAAGATCCCGCGGGGTAGCGCGGCCTCATCCCCGCCCGCGCCGTGCCCGCCCGGTTCCTCTCCGGGCTCCAGGGCTGCGAGCTTCAGGATCTCCATGTCGGTGGCCGCCTCGATGCGGTAGGGCGCACCCGCCTCGACGGTCACCGCCAGGCCGGGCTCGATGGCCAGCACCCGCTCGCCAAGCACCAGCTTGCCGGAGCCCTTGCGGAAGTACAGGGTCTCCCGCCCGCGGCGACCGTCCTCCGGGCTGAAGGCGTGCCCCGCCCGCACCTCCAGTATCTTGCCGGCATACCGCCCGTTGACCGCGTACCGGATCTCGCGCCCCCACTCCCGTTCCACCACTTCGGGCGCCTTCGTTTCCGTAGCCAGGGCCGATCACCTCCCTACCGGTTGGGTGATGGGCAGCGGCTGTGCGTGGAGCGCATAGGCGGCCCAAAGCCACGCCAGGGTCGACTCCGCCCCCTGGTTCGGGTTGGTGTCGCGCTCCCGTAGCCCATCCCGGCAGCCGCCGGTGTCAGGGTCGTAGAGGGGGAGACCCAGCGCGTTGCGGCCGGTGAACCATAGCCCGGCCTCCATGGCCCGCTCGGCCCACCCCGGGTCGCCGGTCAGCCGCCACGCCTCCAGGCAGGCCAGCACCGTCGTGCCGGCCTCCACCGGCTGCTGGTCGAAGGGAGCGGGCTGGCCGCCCCGCGGGTACCAGCCCTTGTTGCCCACGGCCCAGAAGAGGCCGTCGCGGAAGGTGACACCTGCCAGGAACTCCAGCGTCGCCAGGCCCGCCTCCCGGTAGCGGCGATCACCCGTCACCCGCACCGCGCGGAGGAGGGCGTAGGGCAACAAGGCGTTGTCATAGGTCAGGCAATCCTCGAACCACTCCCAGCCCGATCCGCGGCAAGTCTCCCAGGCCCGCACCAGGGCACCCGCCGCCTGCCGCAGCAGGTCTTCCACGGCCGCCCGCGCCGGGCCCTCGGCGG
>QGUQ01000358.1 GCA_003242195.1 Bacillota bacterium
GGGCCGAAGAACTCCACGAACTTGCCCACCACGCCCTTATTCCGCAGCATCTGGGTCACGGTGAGCACCAGGTCCGTGGCCGTGGCGCCCTCGGGCAACTGGCCCGTCAGGCGGAAGCCCACCACCTCGGGTACCTGCATGAAGTAGGGCTGGCCCAGCATCACGGCCTCGGCCTCGATGCCGCCCACGCCCCAGCCCAGCACGCCCAGGCCGTTGACCATGGTGGTGTGGGAGTCGGTGCCCACCAGCGTGTCGGGGTAGGCGCGGACCTCGCCGTCCTCCTCGCGCCGGTGCACCACCTTGGCCAGGTACTCCAGGTTCACCTGGTGGACGATACCCGTCCCGGGCGGCACCACGCGGAAGTTGTCGAAGGCCTTCTGCGCCCACCGCAGCAGCAGGTAGCGCTCGCGGTTGCGCTCGAACTCCTTCTCCACGTTGTACTGGAAGGCGTACTGGGTGCCGAAGGCGTCGACGATCACCGAGTGGTCGATCACCAGATCCGCCGGCACCAGCGGGTTGATCCGCTTCGGGTCGCCGCCCATGCGGGCGACGGCGCTGCGCATGGCGGCCAGGTCGACCACCGCCGGCACGCCGGTGAAGTCCTGCAGCACGACGCGGGACGGCAGCCAGCCGATCTCGCGGCCGTCCGGCTGCGGCTGCCAGCGCGCCAGGGCCAGGACGTCCTCTTCCGTGATGGTCTCCCCGTCCAGGTTGCGCAGCAGGTTCTCCAGCAGGATGCGGATGGTGAAGGGCAGCCGGTCCAGGTCGACGCCGGCGGCCTCGGCCAGCTTGGGCAGGCTGTAGATGACCACCGGGCCGGTCGGCGTGTCGATGGTGGTGCGGACGCCAAATGGATCAAGACGCTTGGTCATCCATGGTCCCCCTCTCTCCCGTCATTCTACCTCTTTTTCCGTTTTTGTGGGGGGTTGCGGGGGGATGCCCGGTCCCGGTTCCGTGCCGTGCCGGCCCCGGGTTTTGGCGGGCCCGGGCGGGCAACACGACGAACGCCGCCCCGGCGCGGCTGCCCGCGGAGGAGCGGCGTGCCTGCCTGCTGGTGGACCCATTCCCGGGTGCGGGCCCGGGTGCGGGAGGAACCCCGGGAAGGTGGGTGTGACTGCGCCACGGGTTGGTGCCACCGCGCCATCGGCCGGTGCTACCGCACCATCGACCGGTGCTACCGCACCATCGACCGGTGCTACCGCACCACGTCTCGGCCCACCGTGCGGTCGGCCAGCTTGATCAGCGCTGAGGCGATCCGCGACTGTTCCTGGTTGGTGGCGTTCTGCCACATCTCCTTCAGCAAGCGCTGCTCGGAGCTGCGGGGCTCGGCTTCCGCCGCCAACCAGTCGCCGACCTCGGTGACCATGCCGGTGATGCTCTCCCGGGACATGCCCATGTTCTGCATGGTTCGCACCTTGTCGGCCAGCACCGTCAGCTGCTGGCGGAAGACCTCGCTGAATTCGGGCACCGGTGATACCTCCCTTCCGCGATGTCTAAGGTGTCACCGGCGCCGCGGGGGTATTCCCACTTTGGTCCTCCCGGCAAGGTCCGGGCGGCAGCGCCGCCGCTACCTGTCGTACCCCAGCCCGCTTACCGTCGTGACCCGGCACAACGCGGGGCCTGTTACCGGTCGCCGGTCACTTCTTGTCGCCCGGCAGGCCGCGGCGGCCGGTGCGCACCAGCTCGGCCCAGCCCTCCTCATCGGGGCGCGCCGCCAGCACGAAGGGATCGTGGTAGAACAGGATCCACCAGCCGCCGGCCACCGCCGCCTCCAGCCAGCGCCGCTTTTGTTCCACCGACGTGAGGGGGAAGTTGTCGTAGGCCATGACCCAGAGCGGGTTGCGGTGGGCGTGGGTCGGCATCAGGTCCGCCAGGTGCAGGGCCGTGGCGCGCCTGCCTTCCAGGAGCACCACCTGATGACCGCGGGTGTGCCCGCCCGTGGGCACCACCCGCACGCCCGGAGCGAGGGTCGCCTCGCCGTCCACCGGTTCCACCAGCCCGGCCTCGGCCAGGGGCTCCCAGTTCTCGCGCCAGTAGGTGTTGGCCGTGCGCGGGTCCGGGTGGCGCGCGTCGTCCCATTCCGCCGCCTGGATCACGTGGCGCGCCCGGGGGAAGCGCGGCCGCAGGCGGCCTTGTTCGTCCCGGTACGAGACGCCGCTGGCATGGTCGAAGTCGAAATGGGTGAGAACCACCACGTCGATGTCCCCGGGCGCCAGGCCGCGGGCCGCCAGGGATTCCTCCAGGCGCGACGGGCCGCGCACGCCGAAGTTGCGCCGCTGTTTCTCGTTCAACTTGTCTCCGAGACCCGTGTCGATCAGGATGCGCAGCCCGCCGGCCTCCACCAGGATGGGGCAGGCCACCAACGGGATGAAGTTCAGCTCGTCGCAGGGATAGCGGCGCGACCAGAGGACCTTGGGCACGACGCCGAACATGGCGCCGCCGTCCAGGTGGAAGTCGCTGTCGTAAAGCCAGCGCACGCGGATGCCGCCCAGATCGAGGACGGCGTCGTGGAGGCCGCCGGGCGCGCCGGCACGGTCCGGGGACCTCATGGCGGCAAGGTGGGGCGCCGGAGCGCCGGGAGTGTCAACGCGCTGCCGGGAGTTCTCTGTTGCCATGGGCTGCGGGCCTCCCTTCCTTTTGTTCCGGCCTGTCGCCGGCCGTGTCCGGGGGACCGGGGCTCGTTCCATCCCGGCCCCCGGGCCCCGGGCCCCGCCGGGGTTCATGGTTCGTGCCTAGGG
>QGUQ01000359.1 GCA_003242195.1 Bacillota bacterium
TTGCGGATTATTGACTGCCTTTTCACCAGCCCCTTGGCCCGGGCCGGCCGGATGTAGGTTTGCTTCAACGCCTCCAACAGGCTGGACCGTGTAAACCGGAGGATGACCGCCATCTGAGTCGTCGCCAGGGTCAACGTCGGCAGCACTGCATGGGCCAGACGGTTTCCGATGTCGTGCTCCATGCCGTAATCGGCCAGGCCGGATGCGGGTAACCATTGCAGCGCTCCGGCGAAAAGCAGGATCAGCATGATACCCAACCAGAAGGACGGAAACGATACGCCGAACAGGGCCCCCACGGTGGCGATGTTGTCAAGCCACGAATAGGGACGGGTCGCCGACAGGATGCCGACGGGAACGGCCACAAGGATCGCCACCACCAGGGCGGCGAGGGCCAATTGCAAAGTAGCGCCCAACCGATCTCCAATCTCTTCGACGACGGGGCGACCGGTCTTGTACGAGTAGCCAAGGTTGCCCTGTAGCGCAGCGGATATCCACCGCACATATTGAACGGGCAGAGGCTGGTCCAGGCCGAGCTGAGCCCGTAACTGCTCGGCCGCTTCCTGGGACAGGTCAGGTCCCAGTAGCACGGCCTCGGGACCTCCGGGAGCCAGGTGCATCAGCAGAAACAGCACGATGGATATCCCCACCAACATGGGGATCACCGCGAGAAGGCGCCGGATCAGGTAGCTACGCATCGGGCGCTAATCCTCCCACAGGAACTTGCGCAGTTCTTCCGTGAAGGCCTCTGGCTCCTCGATATGAGGCGAGTGACCGCTCCGCTCGAAGATGACGAGGCGCGAGCCCGGGATCAGTCGATGGATCTCTTCCGACTGGTCCACGGGGCAGATCCAGTCGTGCCGCCCCACGCACACGAGGGTGGGACAGCGAATGTTGCCTAGTTCGGGGCGGCAATCCCAGTTCTTATACTCGTGGTGAATGATGAAGTTCCGAACGGCCACACGGTAACGGGTGCCACTGCGGACCTGGTTGGCATGGTTGGCGAGCTCCTTGTTGTAAAAGTACAATGGACGAATCGTAGCAAAGGCCCGCGCCATCTCCTCGTCGCTGGTCAAGGAGCCGTCCCACAGCGATCGATAGGCCTCGTACTGTTCGGGTGTCGCCAGGGCCCGGGCGTTGGCTTCTGCTCGAGCCATGAATTCATGGCTCGCCGCCGCCCCTACCGTCACCAGCTTCATGACCCTCTCCGGATAGCGGGCGGCGTACATCAATGAGAGAAATCCGCCCCAGGAAATCCCCAGCACGATCACCTTCTCGAAACCAAGGGCTGCACGGATGGCATCCATGTCCTTGACCAGCTGGTCCTGGGTGCACTTCTCCACGGGATCCCAGTTTGAGCGACCGTGTCCGCGGTGATCCCAAAGGATGAGTTGCAGCCCCAGTTCCCGGGCGATGGGCTCCAAGACTCGGAGCCCCCGGGAATCGGTTCCTGGTCCACCGTGAGGACATAGGCAGGGAGTCCCTCTGCCGAGGGACTCCCAATAAATCGTCGTATCGTTGATTCTCAGCTCCATGTTCAACCCTCCAGACTTGCCTCGCGCAGTGATTGGAAGATGGCCCCCTGGGCTGGAATGGCCTTGATGCCGTTGAACTTGGAACGAACGATGTAGATCTCCTGAGGATAGTAACCCCACACGTAGTTGGCGTCGTCGTGCAGGAGTTTGTGGATCTGCCAGTAGTACTGCTGGCGCTCATCCGTCTCCGTGGCCTTGCGGGCCTTCTCCAGCAGCTCGTCCACCTGCGGGTTCTTGTAGTGGGCGAAGTTGCGCCCCTTCCACTGGCTGGAATGGAAGACCGTATAGGCGAAGGGATCCGGGTCCGGGTGCGAAGTCCAGCCCACCAGGATAGCCTCGAAATCGGACTCGAAGAGCTGCTTGACGAAGGTCGGCCAGTCGAGCAGTTGGATGTTCATCTTGATGCCGACCTGCGCCAGTTGCTCCTGGATGATGACAGCCTGGTCCCGGATCTGCTGGTTGCCCTGGTCGCCCTTGACCGTGAACTCGAGGCGCTTCCCATTCTTCTGCAGGATGCCGTCGGGCCCCGGAGTCCAGCCTGCCTCCTCCAGGATCTGCCGCGCCTTCTCCGGATCGTAGGGGTAGGGCTTGACCTCCGGGTTGGTGGCCCAGCTGTTGGGCGGCCACGGCCCGGTCGCCCGTACGGCGTAACCGTAGAGGACCTTTTCGATGATGCTGTCGTAATCCACGGCGTGGGAGATCGCAAGACGCACTTGCTTGTCGTTAAAGGGCTCCTTGTCGAGACGGAAGCCGAAGTAGTTGTAGCTCGGTGTACTCGCCTTGATCACCGTATAATCGGGATCATTCTCATACCGGCTCACCTGCTCCAGCGGCGGGCTATCGACCAGGTCGATGCCGCCTGCCTCGAACTCTTGCATGCGGACGACCGGGTCAGGAATCACCCGAATGATGATTCGATCGAGCTTGGGCCGGCCGCGGAAATACGCATCATTGGCCTCGAGAACGATGCGATCGTCCTTCTTCCACTCCACGACCTTGAAGGGGCCCGTACCGATGGGCTTTTGATTGAACTCGTCATTGTTGAGGTCCTTACCGTCCAGGACATGCTTGGGCACGATGCCCGCACGGGGACTCACCAACACGGACAGGAAGGGCGCATAGGGTTCCTTCAGATGAAAGACCACGGTGTGGGAGTCCACCGCCTCCACAGGCTTGACCGGAAGAGAGTCCCAGGATGCCGGATTC
>QGUQ01000360.1 GCA_003242195.1 Bacillota bacterium
CCGGCGTGGGTAGGTCGCCCCACCCCCCCCCCCCCCCGCCCCGCGAACGGGGGGGCCCTGGAAGGGGGCCCGTTTTTGCCGGGCCAGCGCCCCGGGCCGGGGCAAGTTTCCCGCCGGCCACGGCCCCGCATCGAGATGCCGCAGCCGCACATCCAGCTGACCCGCCTCGATACGGGCCACGTCGAACAGGTCTTGGATCAGCCGGCCGAGCCGCTCGGCCTCGGCCACGATCCGGCCGGCGTGCTGGCGCACGTCCCCATCGCCCTCCACCAGGCCATCCCCCATGGCCTCGGCCAGGCCGCGGATCACCGCCACCGGCGTGCGTAACTCGTGGGAGACTACGGCCAGCATGGACCGGCGCAACCCCTCCGCGCGGCGCAGCTCGGCAACGAGCGCCTCCAGCCGCCCCGCCATGTAGTTGAAATGGGCGGCCAGATCGGCGACCTCGTCGCTTCCCACCGCCGGGACCCGGCGGGAGAGGTTGCCCTCGGCCAGCTCCCCCGCCACCTGCTGGATGAGCCGCAGCCGGCGGACCAGCCCGTAACCCACCGTCCAACCCGCCACCAGGGCGCCGGCCAGGGCCAGCGCGGTACCGCCGATCAGCCAGGCGGCGATGGATCGACGCACCTCGCCCAGTTCTCGCAAGGGCCGGAAGATCACCACGGCACCGGCGGGATCCATCCCCTCCCGCGGGGCCAGGGGCGCCACGGCCACCACCGCAGGGATGCCTTGTAGGACCTCGTACAGCCCGTAGTGCGCGCCGGCGGTGCCGCGCAGCCCGGGCCCGACACGCCAACCGCGAAGATCCTCCATGAGCGTGCCGGAGTTCCAACGGACCAGACCCGTGCCGTCGACCACGAGGACCTCGCCGTCCACGTAGAGCCGCGAGAGCCTCACGGCGGCCAGCTCCGCCAGGCGCGCGCCCGGAGGCCGCGGGCCTCCGCCCTGCCCGTCCAGCAGCGCCGCGAGGCCCCTCGCCTGGCGGAGCAGCACGGGGCCCACCGAACCCGCCACCACGCGCTGGGCCACGGCGGGGACGGCGGACAGCAGCAGGATCCCCAGCAGGAGGAGGCCGGCGGCGTACTGCAGGGCCATGCGGGGGGCAAGGCGCACGGGCTAGCCCACCTCGCCGGCGGGGTCGAATCGGTATCCCACGCTCCACACCGTCTTGATGAAGCGTGGCCGCTGTGGATCCGGCTCGATCTTCCGCCGCAGCCGTTGGACGTGGACGTCCACCGTACGGGTGTCTCCCGCGTACGCCAGATCCCATACCCGGTCCAGCAACTGGTCCCGGGTGAACACCCGCCGCGGATGGGTGACGAACAAGGCCAGCAGGTCGAACTCCTTGGGCGTGCACGGCACCTCCCGGCCCCCCACGAGGAGGCGCCGGCCCGGCAGGTCCACCGTGAAGGCGCCGAAATCCAGAACCGGCCGCTGGGCCGGGCGGTGACCCCGGGCCCGCCTTAGCACAGCCCTGACCCGCGCCACCAGTTCCCGGGGGCTGAAGGGCTTGACCACGTAGTCGTCGGCCCCGATCTCCAGGCCCACCACCCGGTCGGCCTCGTCCGCCCGGGCCGTCAGCACCACCACCGGCAGGCCCTCCGCCACCAGCCGGCGGCACAGGTCCAGGCCATCACCGTCCGGCAGCATCAGATCCAGGATGACCAGGGCGGGCCGGTTGCGCTCCATGGCCGCCACGGCCGCACCCATGCTCCCGGCGTCGTCGACGGCGAAGCCTTCCTGCTCCAGGTAGAGGCGGCAGACGTCGCGGATGCCGGGCTCGTCGTCCACCACCAGGATGCGGCCGGCCCACCCGCTGGATACGACCGGGTGCGGGCCTCCGTGACCCGGCGACATGGGATCGCTCCTCCTTTGCCGCCGCGGGGCGGGTCAGATCCCGTACCGCTCCTCCTTCCAGGGATTGGCCTCGTTGTGGTAACCGCGGATCTCCCAGTACCCCGGCCGGTCCTCCCGCAGGAGCTCCAGGCCGCGAACCCACTTGGCACTCTTCCAGAAGTAGCGGTGGGGCACCAGCAGCCGCAGGGGGAACCCGTGCTCCGGTTCCAGCGGCCGGCCGTCATACTCGAAGGCGAGGAGCACGTCGTCCCGGTAGAGATCGGCCAGCGGCAGATTGGTCGTGTAGTCGGGATCGGCGTGCACGAGCACGTAGCGGGCCTCGGGCTTGACCCCGGCCAGCTCCAGCACCCGCGCCGCCGGCACACCGCGCCAGGCGGTACCCAGCTTGCTCCAGCGCGTGACGCAGTGGATGTCCACCACGACCTCGCGGGCGGGTAGCCGGCGCAGCTCCTCCCAGCTCAGCCTGACCGGCTGGTCGACCTCGCCCCAGACACGGAAGTCCCAGTCGGCGAGGTCCTCGCGGTAGCGCGGCACCTCGCCGACATGCAGGACCGGAAACTTCTCCGTCACCACCTGACCGGGCGGAACCCGGTCCCTGGCGTCCCTTGTCGCCGTCACGGCCGTCCACACCTCCGTCGCGGATTCCATCGAACCCCGCCGCGATGCGGGCCGCGGGTGCCGCCGCCGGGCCGGCCCGGTCCGGCCGCTACCGCACCCTGCCCCGGGCGTCGATGACATCGCCGCCCCGCCCTCCGGCGAGCCCTCCGTCGTCACCACCCCGGTCGGGAGCGGACGCGCCCGGCCGGCCACCCCGGGATCCCCGCCCCGCCCGCCCCCCCCCCGAACGGGCCCCCTCCACCACGGCACGCAGGAACTGG
>QGUQ01000361.1 GCA_003242195.1 Bacillota bacterium
CTCCGAGATCGCGAGACCCGCAGCATCATCTGCCGCCCGGTTGATCCGTAGGCCCGAGGACAACCGCTCCAGCGACTTGTTGAGCAGCCCGCTCGTCTGGGAGAGGTTCCGCCACGCGTTGAGGGCAGCGATGTTGTGGTTAATCCGCATATACCGAAGCCCTCCTTTTCCTGGCTCTCCACCGCTCACGCCGCCGACGACATCGCGCGCCTGCCGCCGTCGGGCGAGCGGCTACCGGCCTTTCCATTTCCGCCGGCTACCAGGAATATCGGAGGGCTTCACGTAGAGTGTTAGGCCCCACCAGGTCCCAATTTAGCAGTGCCGCTCCGACCGGCCCGTGACGGGGGCTTGCCCGGATCGTCCCCCCTAACCCCACGACCACCTGCCACCTGCCACCGGCCGCGCCCTGTGCCATACCTCACGAAGCGCCCAGCAGTTCCTCCAGCACCACCGCCACGCCGTCCTCGTCGTTGCTCAGGGTCACGCGGCGGGCGGCGGCCCGGGCCGCGGGCGAGCCGTTGGCCATGGCCACACCGAGACCGGCGAACTGCAGCATCTCGATGTCGTTGTCCCAGTCGCCGATGGCCACCACCCGCTCGGCAGGGATGTCGAACCGGGCGGCCAGCCGCTCCAGCGCCCAGCCCTTGCAGACCGCGGCCTCCGAGATCTCCACCGCGTACACATTCTCCTCCAGTTCCGGCCCGTACAGGACCCGCACCTCGTTGCCCCAGGTGCCGGTGACCCACACCCGGTAGGCGGCGGCGGTCTTCTCCTCGGCCCGGAACAGCAGCCGCACGGCGCCCACGTCCAGCCACTCCAGCAGGTCGGGCACCTCCTGGGTCAGCCGCCCCGCCTCGAAGAACCAGGAGGACCGGGGCAACCGGGCGCCCGGCTCGTGGAGCATCCGGTCCCCGTGGGGATGGTCCAGGTCATGGAAGAACAGGGACCCGCCCAGCTCGCGGGCCCGCAACACGGCCTGCCGCAGGAACTCGCGAGGCAGCGGTTGCTTCCACACGGGCCGGTCCGTCACGGGGTCCACCGCCACCGCGCCGTTGTGGACGATGCAGGGCGCGGTGATGCCCAATTCCTGCGCCAGCGGGCGGGTGGCGACCCAGCGCCGGCCCGTGGCCAGCACCACGATGTGGCCGGCGGCGACGGTGGCCCGTACGGCATCGCGAACCCGCGGCCGGAGCTGGCCGCGGCTGTCCAGGAGAGTGCCGTCGATGTCCAGGGCGATCAACCGCTGTTCCAAGATCCGGTTCCCCCTTCATGCCACGACCCCATTATAGACAGAGCCCGCAGGTCCTGCCCCGCGTCCGCGCCACAGGCACAAAAGGCACCGGGGCGCGACACTGCGCCCCGGTGCCGGCCGGGTCGTCATCCCAGCCGGTCGTTTCAGCAAATTGCACAAAATTGCACACTCAACTGCACGATGGCTATGTCCAACTGCCGTTGGCTGCCGTCCCGCGCCCCTTCAGGCGCCGCTTCCCGCCAGGTGCTGGCCGGCGGCCTCCACCACCTGCAGGGAGCGATCCGTGTTCTCCAGCACCCGCGCCAGGGCCAGGGCGACGCGGGTGGCCCCGTAGGCGTGGATCAGCCGGTCCAGCTCCACCCGGGCGGCCGGGGATACCTCGCCCACATGGCTGCGGAGGAACCCCACCAGATCGGCCGCATCCTGACCGGTCGAACTGGCGCCCGCCCCCTGGGCACTGGCGCCGGACGCCGCACCGGCAGTGGGCCGGCCGAAGCCTCGAAGCCCCTTCCCGGCCGTCTGGGAACGGCCCTCGCCGCGGCCCGCTCGCCGGGCGCGGTCGTAGCCGCGGGCTCGAGCCCGCCCGCTGCCGCGGTAGTGCAGGGCCAGCAAGCGGTCGGCGTACCGGTTGGCCAGGGGCTGCTTGCCGCCCAGGCGGCGGGTCGAGAAAGCATACTTGCCGCTGTTGGGGTCAAAGTGGACGACCTCGACCTCCACCCGCTCGCCCTTGTAGAAGTAGTCCTCGGCCCGCTCGACGTACCAGTCGGTGATCTCCGAGATGTGGATCAGGCCGCGGCGCCCGTCCTCGGTCACAAGGAACGCCCCGTAATCGGTGATCCCCGTGATGGTCCCCCGGACGCGCGTGCCGGGGGTCAACGGCTTCAAACCGGCGCAGTCCGTAACCGGCTGCTCGGAGGCCGCTTGCGCCGCCTCTGGTCCACCCGCCCCGCGGGCCGGCCCTCCCGCCGCGCCTTCGCGGGCAAAGGAATCCTTGACCGCATCCGACATGTCCACGCAACTCCTCCTCCAGGCGTGGCCGTGGGAGCGGAGCCGGGCCGCCGTTCCCGCACCCCGCACGTTTCGATTCCCCTATGCACCGATCCGCAAGTAGGTTATGGAATACGCACACGCTTTATCCAGGAGGAACCCGCCCGGGTGCGCGGGATGGCCCCAGGAGTGGGATCGCCAGTGCGGCCAAGCCGGGCGCCCGGGCCCGGCCCCCACGCTGCTGGCGGCCACGCCCCGATCCTCCGCCCCCAACCTATGCCGGGAAGGCGGGGCCGGTTCTTCCGCCGTACCGCGAAGGGGCCCCTGCCCGGGCCGGTCACGCCGGCCGCAGGGCGAAGCTCAGCTCGGCCTCGGCGGCCAGCTCGCCCTCGACGGTGGCCCGGGCACTGCCCTTGCCCACGGGCCCGCGCACGGCAATGATCTCGACCTCGAGCTGCAAGCGGTCACCGGGCACCACGGGCCGGCGCCAGCGGAC